>CAYXYA010000073.1:0-8503 GCA_964469185.1 uncultured bacterium
GGTCACGTTGTCCGCATTTTGAACGGCATCGATGGAAAGATCACATTCGAATTCGCTTCCCACGATCATGAGATAATTGGTGGTCGACGTGGTCCCGGCGTAAGAGCTGCCGTAATACCAATCAGTGCTGTAGTCATTTTGTTGATAGGAGACTTGAACATTCCATTTCAAGCCGAAGTTATTGCCGAACCAGCCTATGCCCAGTCCGCCCTTGACCTACCCGGGGTAAAACTCATAGGAGCTGTCAATCAGGTCGATATCAGCGTTGACGTCAGCGTAAACGCCCGGATTCCAACCTCCCATGCTGAAGAGAAAGCCGAATTTGTTGAACCTGGCGTTCGGATTGTTGGCCGGGGCCGCGGGAGCGTTATTGTAATTGGTAGCGTTGTAGGCTTTCTTCTTTTTATGAACAGGCGGCGCGGGAGCCGCTTCTTCTTGCTGATCTTCGCCTTCTTGGATCTGGGACTCGTCAGCTTGTTCGTCCGTCTGGGCCGCGGCGGCGCTGTGGGTGATCCTCTCGATGGCTTTCATTTTATAAACGAAAACGTTGCCGTCCTTAGTCTCGATCTTGAGGGATTTTCCGGGAAATTCTTCTGTGATGTTCCCGTGGATGATCGATCCGTCTTTTAAATAAACGGTGTCCTCGGCAAAAACCGGAGCGCTCACAGCAACCATCACTAGCAACGAGAAAGCGAAAACAAAGGTTAATCGTTTCATCTTTTCCCCTTAAAAAAACGGGCGTGAAAGCCCGCTCCTATTTGATCGTTTTCCAAAGAAAACGCCCGACTCAAAATTAGTTCGTTGACTGAAAACTCACCTGATCGACAGACATCGTTGAACCTGAATACTAAACCTGCACTGGATTTTCCGCCAGTGGAACGTTCTTGTCAAATAGTATCGCTTGAGAACAAAAAAAATCGGGCAGGCTATAAAGCCCACCCGATAATTTGGAAGTTTCAGGCGTTTACGCCCGAAACCACGAATACGGCGCCGTTATTACTTGGCAGCCGGAGTAGCGACAGCCATAGCCTTCTTGGCTTTCTTAGCCTTTTTGGCTTTCTTGGCTTTTTTCACAGGAGCAGCAGCAGCCGGCTTTGCAGTATCAGCTGGCTTGGCAGCTTCTTCAGCCATGACCACACCAGTTCCAACGAACAACACAGTCATCAAAGCAACAATAAAACGCTTCATGAACAGCCTCCTTAAAATTAAAAATAGCGGTACCGCTATTCTTGACAACAAACCCAACCGGCCAAGCACCGAAGTGATCAGACGGTCAAGTCGCACATTCTAAGCAGACCCCTTTGGTAATTCAATCAATTTCCCGGGCAAAACCGTAAAATCAGCCTTATTTCAAGCCGATTTTGCGGAGTTCAAGCTGAGTAAAGGTTTTACTTAAATACACGATCCTATTTCGAGAGTGTGGAAAATTTCGTGGACTGCCAAGCCAAGCGCGCGGCGCCCACCGCCCCCATGTCGTCCCCTAATTTTGCCATTCGAAATCTAAGGCCCTTGAGGTGGGATTTGAAACAACGGGCGCGAAGTTCTCTGCGCATCGGTCTGAATAAAAGATCGCCCGCAAGGGAAATGCCGCCGCTAAAAATAACCATACTGGGATTGATCATGTGGATGGCCGAAGTCAGACCTACTCCCAACATTGTCCCGGCTACTTCATAGACCCTCTTGGCTTTCCGATTCCCACGAAGAGCCATCTTCTTAAAGGTGCGGGCGTCGTACGGCTGACCATGCGGGACCTTTAGATTCATTTCTTTGGCCATGCGGACAATGCCTAATGCGGAAGCATACAGCTCTAAAATACCGCGGTTGCCATAGGTCGACTTAGGCCCTCTGGGATCCACCACGATATGGCCGATATGATTGCTGACGCCCGAAGCGCCTTGATAAATGCGTCCATCGAGGACGAGTCCGCCGCCGACACCCGTTCCTAAAGTTACGCACAGGACTACTTTCTCACCTTTGCCGGCCCCGACCCAGCTTTCGCCGAGCGCCGCGGCGTTAGCGTCATTTTCAAGGATGACTTTCTTGCCCATTTTTTTTTGAAGGAGATCAACGATCCGGACATTGTGCCAATTGAGATTCGGAGAATAGATCACCACACCTCGTTTTTGGTCGAGCGGACCTGGGGATCCCACCCCTATCACCGCGTGCGAAGACCAGGGCAACCCGCTGTTGCGGCTGGCCGAATGGATGCTTTCCACGATGCGCCGCAATACCCCCGCCGGGCCCAAACGACCTAAAGTGGGTCTTTTATCCCTTCCCAGGATCTTTCCCTTCGCGTCCACGACCGCGGAAACGATATTGGTACCACCCAGATCCACGCCGATGACCGTTCGCAAAGTCGACCTCCAAAAAAGTTCAAGTCCGAGAGAAACAGGATAACATCCTGAAACTCGATGGGCGAGGATTTTTCAGGAACAAACCAACGTCCAATTCAAGAACACTACCGCGAAAAAGATCGGAACATTTCATGACGAATTTTTGGGAACAAATTATCTTTTTCTTCCAGATCCAATAAAAACCGTTCATCCACCTTGTCCCGATGAACCTGCTCCGCCAATTGATGAAAGCGGTTGAGATGAGTTTTTACTCGTTTTTCTGCGTAGGAAGCGTAATAGCCGGCTTTCATCATAAAAGCCCAATCACTGGACTGGGCTAAGAGCAATTCCCGAGCGGCCTGATCCAAAGCCCGGGAGACGAAAGGGTCTTTTTTCGATCCCTCCTGAGCGAGCTTGGTCATTTCCTGGCAGGCGTGATAAAGGTAAGGATAGATCCAATCGTTGGTTTCGTTCAGCCAGAATTCCGAATAGCCGCCGAAACCCCAGGATGAAAAAACAGGTTGGGTAGTTTGATTCGAGGGAAATATCTCTAGGTAATCGGATGGTGACACGAACTGAAGAGCCGCGCCCAACTCGGCGTTCTTTTCAAAAAGCGAGTAAAGAAAGTCCGGCCCCTCATACCACCAGTGGCCAAAAAGCTCGGCGTCATAAAGACAGGTCATCAGAGGCGGCCTGTCCATCCACTCCGAAACCTTCGCGGCTTGCTTTTGGCGGCGTTCTAAAAAATCCGTGGCGTGCTCTGAGGCCCTTTGCCGCGCCTTGGCGGGATCATAAGGCTCTTTTTGGTCCGTAGCGCCCGTCACCCGGTAATACTTGAGCCCGGTGAACCGGCGTAAACCTTCCGGTTGAAGATAAGGGTGCAGATCGCTTTCCGGCAGGTCGTAGCCCACATCCCGGTAAAACTCGCGGTAATCCGGATCGCCGGGGTAGCCTTCTTTGGAACTCCACACCTGCTTAGCGCTTTCCGGATCCCGGCCAAAAACCGCCAATCCCGAGGGACAAACCACCGGAGCGAAGGTGCCGTAGCGGGGATGAGGCGCGGCTTGAAGCAGACCGTGCGTTTCCAAAAAGGAATATTGGATCCCCTGTTCTTTTAAAACAGCGTCCAGACCCGGTTGATAACCGCACTCGGGAAGCCAAAAACCCTTGGGTTTCTTTCCAAAAAAAGACGCGTGAACTTGAAGCGCGGTCTCCACCTGCGCCCGAACCGCCGCCTCTTGGACGCTCAAGAGAGGCAAATAACCGTGGGTCGCCGCGCAAGTGATCAGTTCCAACCGACCCAGATCTTGGAATTTTTTAAACCCTTCGGCGATATTGTGATGATGCTCCTCAATGAATTTTTCCCTGAACCGCTCCAGCTTTTCAAGATACATTCGGACGACCAGGAGGAATCCCGGTTCTCCCGCGACCCTTTTTTCCTCTTTTCGGACCAAGGCGATGAGCTGATCCGCGTAGCGGACCGCCCGTTTTTGTAAAAGTGCGTCCCCGCACATCGATAAAAGGGTCGGGGAAACGGATAAGGTGAGCCGGAAAGGGATCTTTTCCTGCTCTAGCTTCTCGAACACCTCTAAGAGCGGGAGGTAGGTCTCGAATAGAGCCTCGTAATACCAGTTTTCCTCCAAAAAGTAATTATGTTCGGGGCTTCGCACATAGGGTAAATGACAATGCAGGACCAGTGAAAGATATCCGGACGGGGAAGTCAAAGCGGTCATTTAGGTGGGGAAATTAAAAAGAGGACGCTGAATAAGAACCCCGTTTGCGTTTCTGATTTTCTGCCGAGGATATCCCTCCCGGGACCAAGGAAGGATCGGCGTAACCTTGTTGGTTGTAATAATCCAACAGCCCTTGGACCGGCTGAGCGGGTTCGGAGAACGCAAATGAGCCTGTTCCAGGTCCATTTCGTGTCGATGATGGCGCGAGGATATTCGACCGGACATAGGTCACATAGCGTCCCGACTGGGTCTTTTGGGCGATCTCCAAACAATGGTTGCTGACCGGCTCCGGCAATTCGATATAGCGGTTCATCTCATCCGGTTCCACGTCAATCTCGAACAAAAACTGTTTTTCACCCTCGGGCCAAACCTTGAAAACCCTCAGGACCATGGAGCTATTCTTGAACTCATCCTTTAATTCCCTCTTCACTTGTTGGATCTTTTCGGGAGTCACTTCCCAATAGGTAAAAACACAACGGGGATCCTTCACAAAAGCCACCAACTGTGTCTGGCCATAATGGGGAAACTGATCTTTCTCGAAAACGGGAAGGGATCGTGTGTTTTTCAATTTAACCGAAGCGCTGGTTTTACCCGTTTGCTTCACGGAAGAGGATTTTAAAACCTTTTTTTTCTGTCGTTTGACCGTCGAGACTTTTTTGAGGGCACGCACAGATCGGGATGAACGGCGTGATTTGGGCTCGGATTTCGCGGAAGCTTCTTTTTTCTTTCGGGGCATAGATCCCTCGATTTCACAGCGGATTGAATGGACTTTTATATTCTTTCTTTTACCCCAAAATAGCAACACGGAACATGACGCAAGTCATGGGCTCACGAAAAATATTTTTAAAACCAGTACTTAAACTAAAATTCTCAGAGAACAGATAAAAAGCTTTAGGAGTTCAAATTCTTAAGGATTCGGCGCTATCCAGTTCAGAGCGATCTTACGCATGACATTTCCATCTTTCGTGAAGATGGCGAAATAATGGCCGGGACCCATGGAGGTGCCTTGGTCGTTCTTCCCTTCCCATGAAACCCAGGTTTCTTTTCGATAAGTTAGCTGTTTGTCAAAAAGCGTGATCAGGTGATTGCCGCCTTCGTCCACGATCTCCACTTTATACTGGCCTGGACCATCCGCAAAATTCGCGTCAATATTCACCGGCGGAGGCTCGGTTATGGTGATCGGGGCATCGGGTTCAGGAGTATCCGTCGGTATCGCAGTAAAGGTCGCGGTCGCGACCACCATCGTCGCGGTTGGCTTGTTGTGTTTTACTAAAGGAATCGGAGTTTCCGTCGGCGTCAAAGTCGGAGGCTCTTCGATGGTTTTATGTTGAACCGGCGGAAGAGTCGGAGTTGGAGGAATTTCCACGACCTTCTTCGTCGCAATGGGGATGGGGGTCGGTTTGTCCACTTGAATGATCGGCCGAGGCGTCGCGGTCGGTAACGGCGTCGCTTTGGGCGGGATTTTGGGCGTGGCTGTCGGTTTGAGCGGAATCGGGGTATTGGTCGGGCGCGGTGTCGCCGTCGGCTTGGGCGGAATGGGTGTCTTTGTCGGGATCGGCGTGTTGGTCGGTTTCGGCGTGGCTGTCGGCTTCGGTGGGATGGCGGTATGAGTGGGAGTCGCCGTAGGCGGAAGTTTAGCTGGCGTAGGTGTGGCCGTGGGTTTCTTGACACGAATCGCTTGACACCCTGGACGAATACCTACCGTTAAAGGAAAGTCGCGGCGAAACTTCCATACTTCCCCCGTATGTTGAGTAATGAGCTCGTCATTTTTCCACGCTACGAGGAACAAAGCGGGTGACCGGGTCACCGGATCGGGCAGTTTGAAAGTTGTGATCGGGGAAGGCGGAACCAATCCCGCCGGAGCCCACGAACTGTCGTTAAAATCTTGCGCGGCCCAACCAGCGACTTTGGGTTGAGTCACGGAATAATAGCTCAAGGCTTTTCCAGTCTCGCTGCTGGTAAAGACCGCGGTGGTATTATCCGAAAACATGATCGTCAGAACATAAGCGACACCTATCTTGTCGCCAAGGGTATGTAATAACGCCGCGGTGGGCCCATCAAGCTTCTCGATGGTCAATGTGAGTTCAAAGGCTAAAGCGTTTTTAGTCCCAAACAAACAAAGTTCATCGGGAGTAAATTCATGCTCCACATGGTTCGGGTCCGAGCCTGAATAAGTCAAGGGATCCCGATCTATCAACTGTTTGCCGTTAAAAAAAACGGTCGACCAGGCGCCAACAGCTGTGTCAAGTTTGGCCGCGGTCACGAAACGTTCCGTCTGGGCGCACAATGGGGACGCGCCTAATAAAACAACGAAACCGAGAGGTAAGATGTTGGAGAATGGCTTTTTCAAAGAAAACCTCTTACTGATTAGACGGCCAAAGGATAGTTAAAGTTAAAGCGGGCAATTTTATCAAAAAATGACCAAGTGAAACCTTAGATAATGAGCAAAATCGTATATAAATAGCCCCTGTCTTAAAGGTTACACCCATTGGGCTATTTCTTATTTGGCTTTCGATAATAAAGGGCTTTCACATCTTGCAGAGTGACCAAACAATGAGGTTTCAAGAGGGGTTTAATAGCCTTGAGGGCCTTCGAGATCCGGTCGGCTTTGTCCACGACCTCCACGATCACCGGGAGGTTTTCATTGAGCTCTAAAAGACCCGCGTCATGAATATGAGCCGAGGTGCCGAAACCCTCCACTCCCTTATAAACAGTCGCGCCAGCCACTTTCAAAGCCAACAATTTTTCCACCAACGCCCGGTAAAGCAGACGGTTACCCGACTTGATATTCTCGTCCATGTAGATCCGAAGGACTTTGGCCTTGCCCAAAAGTTTCATGTCGGACTCCTTTACAGCAGTTTAGCCAGCGTAATGCCGCCCCAAGTTCCAACGAGGCCCGCCCCCACACTCACAATAATATTCAACGAGGCAAATTTAAAGTTGCCCTCTGAAATGTAGCGAAAAGTGTCCCAGCTGAAAGTCGAAAAGGTGGTAAAGGCGGCACAAAACCCCACCGTGAGGAACAAACGGATATTGGGCGCGAAAACCCCCCGGGTGGCGCTGAGAGCCAATACCCAAGCCATGATGAATGAACCGGAGATATTGATGATCAACGTGCCCAGGGCGAAACCACTTCCCCATTTTTCGACCGCCCACAGCCCCATCCAATAGCGGCTCCAGGCTCCCAAAGTCGACCCGAAAGCGATCCAAAGATATTTATCCATTTTCTTCCTCCACGTTGAATTGTGGCCGGTAAAAAAAAACTCCTACCAGCCATAAAGCCAGTAGGAGTCATCAGTTCCAACAAGGAACGGTTTTGGCGAACTCCATCGCCGTTAGTCATCACGGGAGAATCTTAGATCATTTCACCCCGCCGCGACAAGAGGCTATTATTCAGCCTCTAGCAACCAAATTAAGAGCAGCCGCTGGTGGAACCGCAATTCAGGCACTTATAGCAAGCTGCGTTCCTCACCATGATGGCTCCGCACTCGGGGCAAGGAGGAGCATCCGCTTGCGTCACGAACACACCCTTCTCACGTTTTTCCGATGAGGAAACCTCTTCATGAACATGAGCCGCCGGTTTTGCCGGAGCTGGAGCGACCGCCGCCGGAGCTGAGGCCTTAGGCGCGACTTCCAAACCATCGGGCAATTCCGCCGCTCCGCGTTCGCCCGCCGGTAAAAACTTCGTGGCGAGCCAGCGGAAGATATAGTCGGTGATCGACTTAGCGAAACGGATCTCCTGATTGTTGGTGATGCCCGAGGGTTCATAACGGCTGTGGCTGAACTTATTCACCAAAACTTTCAAGGGCACCCCATATTGCAGGGCCAGGGAGATACCGGTCGCGAAAGAATCCATCAAACCGGAAACTGTCGAACCTTCCTTGGACATGGTGATGAAAAGCTCGCCAGGCGTTCCATCCTCGAACTTGCCCACGGTGATATAACCCTCGTGGCCCGCGATGGAAAACTTGTGGGTGATGGCTTCGCGCTCATCCGGCAGACGGCGGCGGGCTAACTTGGCTTTCGCGGCTTTACCGCCATCTTGGTTGGTGGAAAGGGGTTGAGACCTCTTGCAGCCATCGCGATAAACAGCGACCGCCTTGAGCCCGATCTTCCAGGACTCGATGTAGGCCTGCATGATTTCTTCCACAGTCGCTTCGTTCGGGAGGTTGACCGTCTTGGAGATCGCACCCGAGAGGAACGGTTGAACCGCGCCCATCATACGGATATGACCCATGTAATGAATGGAACGGGTCCCGTTCATCGGCTTGAAGGCGCAATCGAACACCGTCAAGTGCTCGCTCTTCAAATGCGGCGCGCCCTCGATGGTGTCGTGGGCCTCGATATAGGCCAAAATGTCCTTCACTTGGCTCTCGCTATACTTGAGGTTCTTCAAAGCCTGGGGAACGGTTTGGTTGACGATCTTGATCACGCCGC
>CAYXYA010000074.1:0-8415 GCA_964469185.1 uncultured bacterium
AACAACGCCATCCTGGAAATGAACCGGCAAACCCAAAGCGGCTCGGACACGTATGAGACCTGCGGCGGGACCGCGGTCTGGAACTGCGCGGTCACCGGCACGAACCCCTTCGGCAACTGGCAAGCCGGGACGGTGCAATGCTCCCCCGCCACCTACACGACAGATTCGGACGGGATCGTCATCGGAGTTTCAGCCGGGGCCACCGTTTACGACGGTTCCGAGGACCTCGACGCGAGTTGGGTCACAGGTACCATCATGAGCGGTGCGGCACCCCAAGTCGGACCCCGCAAGAACGTGGCTTACGAGGGACTCAACGTGACAGGCCTCTCCCCCTCTTCGCTCTTCGACGCGCAACTGCAGACGCGCTTGGGCTCCCTCCCGCCAGACTCCGCGCCCTCCGCCTGCTTCGGTCCCACATCAACACCGACCAATACAGCCACCAAGACCTCCACCAGCGCAGCTACGAACACAGCCACCGTGACATCCACGAGTACCCCAACGAGAACGCCGACCAACACCGCGACGAATACCACCGGTAACACCTCGACCAACACTCCCACCGCGACGGCGACGAAAACCATGACGAACACGGCCACACCCACTTCGACGAATACGACAACTTCCACAGCCACCAAAACCCCTACAAGCACGGCGACAAGCACTTCCACGAATACCTATACGGTCACCTCCACAAATACCGCCGCGAACACTTCGACAGCTACGTCCACGAGCACCTCGACGGCTTCGATGACAGCTACGCCGTCCCTCACCGCTACGCCTTCGGCTTCGCCAACCCCAACAAAAACAGCTACTAGCACAGCCACAAACACCACCGGCAATACGGCGACAACGACCTCGACGAGTACAGCGACCAGCACAGCCACCAATACCGCCTCGAAAACGGCGACACCTACGGCCACTTCCACCGCGACTTCCACACCGACTAGGACCGCCACGAGCACCATGACGAATACTTCCACTAACACGACCGGGAACACCGCGACGAATACCCCGACAAACACTTCAACGAACACCACAGGCAACACAGCGACCAGCACCCCGACGAATAGCGCGACCGCCACACCCACCAAGACCGCG
Organism: uncultured bacterium; assembly: GCA_964469185.1. Taxonomy (GTDB): domain Bacteria; phylum Oederibacteriota; class Muellerivitia; order Muellerivitales; family Muellerivitaceae; genus CAYXYA01. Next base: position 1,099 of record CAYXYA010000074.1, read on the forward strand.
ACCCCCACCGCCACCAGCACCTTCACCAATAGTGCCACGGCAACCTCGACGGCTTCGATGACCCCGACGGTCACCAACACGGTGACCGTTACGCCCACCGCTACGCCTTCGGCTTCGCCAACGGCTACCAACACCATGACCAAGACAGTCACCAGCACACCCAGCAATACCGCCACCGCCACAGCCACCAAGACCGTGACAGCTACCGCGACGAATACCTCGACGAACACATCGGGCAACACCGCCACGAACACACCCACCAGTACTTCCACCAGCACGGCGACCAACACTCTCACGGTGACAACTACCAAGACAGCGACCAATACCGCCACTTCGACGGCATCCAATACTCCGACGAGCACCTCCATTTCGACCTCAACCCCAACCACGACCGAAACCACCACGTCGACCCCCAAGCACCATAGGAAAGGAACGACGGTCTTCCCGAATCCCGCGACCGGCGGTACCGCTTATCTCCTGACAGGATTCGATTCCACCTCCGACGTGACGGTCTCGGTCTTTACCATCGCTTTCCGGAAGGTCCAGGAAAAGACCTACACCCAGGTGGCTCCGGACTCCACCATCGCCTTGGCCCTGGTCGACAAAACGGGAGCCACCCTCGCGAACGGTATCTATTACGTGGTCTTGGAAACCCCGAGCGAAAGATCCACCACCAAGTTATTGATCCTGCGGTAAAAGCCCCTTTGAGCCATTAAGGATTGCCATGGGAATTACATATTTAATTCCCTCGTAATGTTCCGTTTAGTACTTTTTTCTTTTTCGACCTTCTCCACTCAGACCGCCATCCGTCACCTATTTGGGATAACTCCGTATCAAACATCTAGCTCGCTCCACCCATCCCCCAGTGTGCCGATCTTCAAATTAGGAAATATTGAGATCGGTACGATGCCGACCTCTTTAACTGCCTTATGGAAGGTCGGTATGGAGCCCTTTCGCTTGCTCTTCAAGGATTCGATCCGGCTTTTGGTAGGGGGTCTTCGTTGGAGAAGGTCGGGGGTTTTAAAGTCTTTAAGTCTTTAAAAAACACCCTGCCCCTTTCCTCGAAAACCCCAGCCAGATGGCCCGTCTGGATTGTCTCCAGTGAGCGAAAGGGCCCCACTGGGGGATGGGTGGAGCGAAACAGAGGTCCTCAGAAACGATATTCCAAAACCCCCTAGATGGATGAGGGCTAGAGAGGGAAGGGGCAAAAAAAGAAAGCTGTTCAGCGATTTAATTATATAAGTCCCATTGCCAGGGTCGGTGACCGCGTTTAGGATGAAGCGCGAGGTATTCCCATGAACCGGCGTTCGCTCGCGACCCTTATCGTTTCCGCCGCCCTGCTGACCCTGGGCTTTTCAGGCCAAACCGAGGAGGTTTCCTCTTCAACTATGAAAAGAACCCAGCCGACAAAAACCATCTTCGTTAAACCCTACAGCCAAGAATTATTCGGCGCGAAAACTCGGCCACGCTTCTATCCCTATCCCGAGAAGCTATGGAAGAACGAGGATTGCTTCCCGCTCTTGGTGCTCGACGGAGGCGCCTTTTTCTTCACCCATCGCCATCTGGGCGGATGCGCGGGCAAGGACTTCATGGACGGCCTCTCGGATGGCCGTTTGCTTTCTCCCTGGCTCAAGGACGGCAAGGTCCGCTGGGACCTTCTTCTGGATCAAGCGGTCAAGAAGGGCGGCCCCGTCCCCATCGAGCAGCATGTTTGGCTCAACCGGCTCTATTTCCTGCTGCCGATCGCCCAACGTTATTTCTGGACGGGAGATGAAAAATACGCGCGGCAGTGGCGGGACTATTTCCACGACTGGGTCCAGACCCATCCCTTTACGCCCGCGAAGGCGCGGCCCAAGAACGACCCCTATTCCGCGGATTGGTGGGACATGCAGCCCGCCTGGCGGCTGATGATCTTCATCCATAGCGCGGCCCTGCTCGAGCATTCCAAATCGATCACCCAAGACCAGTGGAAAGAGATCTATCAGGCCATCCACGACCACGCCCTCCGCGTCCACCAGGAGGTAAAACTTCTTTTGGAAAAGACCCCCAAGGACCGCGCTTTGGGCAATCATTTCCTTCACCAGGCAACCGCGCTGCTTTACGCCGGGGTCCTCTTTCTGGAATTCTCCGAGGCGGACTCCTGGGTCCGCGCGGGACGGACCGCGGTCGAGCGGTATGTCGCTTTAGAGATCCATCCGGACGGCGGCAATGTCGAGGCAAGCCCCAGTTACAGCCATTTCATCGCGCGGCTCTGTTTGGAAGACTACCTCCTTCTCAGCCGGAACCAATTGCCGGGCGTCAAGGGACTGGAGCAAAGCGTCCAAAAGCAGTATCAATTCCTCTCGCAAACCGTCTCTCCGGAGGGACGGACCCTTCAGGTGTCGGACTCCTACGCCCTGGACGCGAATGCTGACATCCGGACCGCCTCGGCGCTTTTGCCGCTACGGCCTGTAAAAAAGAAAACATCGGTGTGTTTCAAGGATTCCAAACTCGCCCTGCTTCAGAACGAATACTTCCAGGTTTATGTGGACGGATCCGGCATGGACCTTTGGCATCATCATCAAGGAAAACCCAACCTCCTGGTCTACGCCAAGAACAAACCTTTGCTCGTGGACAGCGGCGGCTGCGATTACGACCTGCCGGAAAGAGAAGATTGGTATAAGACCGCGCAAGCCCACAATGCCGTCGCGGTCGCCGAGAGAAAAGAAGGCAAATGGAAGTTCGATCCTATCCATCTCGATGGGTTCAAGTCCGACCCGCGGGGAGGCTCGGTCAAAATGACGCTTCGGGCTGAATCGGGAACGGAAAACTACGTTTGGAGCCGCGAGGTTACCCTTCAAGACCGGTCCTTGACCATCGAGGATAAGGTAGAAGCTTCCGTCAGCGTGGAGGCTCATCAGTCCCTTCACTTCGCGCCATTGGACCTGAGATCGGTCAAGGAAACTTGGTTGGCGGCCTCTCAAGCCGGTTACCGGGTCGTCATGACAGACGGCAAGGAAGGAAAATGGACCCAGACAAAGACCAGCGCCTCCGGATCGGATAACCGGACATATGACGCCCCCACTTTAGTCCGCGAGTCCAAGGGCCGAGAGCTGAGTTCTCAGGTGATCTTTAAACTCGATAGTCCTTAAAAACCCAAGTCTAAAAAGCGTTTTCAACTAAAAGTGAAAACGTTTTCGGTCTTTTAGCGATTGTCAGATCTTAAAGCCCCGCTTAGGATGACCCCGATATCAATTCCTTCCGGAGGTTCGTGATGAGTTTCTCCTGGCCCAAGGGCGCCCAAGCGGCGGTTTCCCTCACTTATGACGACGGCCGGATCACTCAGGTCGACAATGCCGTCCCTCTCCTGGACAAGTACAACCTCAAAGGCACTTTTTTCATCCAGGGCGCTTCCTCTTCCCTGCCGAAGAGCGCTGATTTTTGGAAGGACGCGAGCCGCCGGGGACACGAAATGGGCGGACACAGCATGTACCACCCTTGCGATAAATCGAAAACCTGGGTGAAAAAGGGCTTCTCGCTCGAGGAATACACGATGGACCGCATGGCGAAGGAGCTGGACGATTCCGTCGCCTTCCTCAAAGACCTGACCGGGACCCAGGGCCCTTTCACGAACGCTTATCCCTGCGGGCAGACTTACGTGGGCGAGGACCATCAAAGCTACATTCCCCTGGTCGAAAAAAGGTTCTTCGCCGCCAGGTCCACCGTGAACGCCCTGGCCATGCCGGGGACTTTTTCCTTCCATGAGATACCGACCCTTCCCGGCGAGGAACGGTCCGGCAAGGAATTGATCGCGAAAGCGAAAGACGCCGCCGAAAGGGGCGGCTGGGCCATTTACATGTTCCATGACGTGGGAGCGGACGACCTTTCGGTGGATACGGACGCTTATGAGGAATTACTGGCTTACCTGGACAAGAACCGTTCCACCTTCTATATAGACACTTTCGGTAATATCGCGAAACTCTTGAAAAAGTCCTGAACCACCTCCACCCATGAAAACCTCCACCCCATCCTTGATCTTGAAAGACGGTTGGAACGTCCAATCCTCCGCGTCGGCGAAACAGGGCGGCGGGCAGATCTCTTCCCCGGATTTCAAACCAACGGGATGGCTGACCACTTCCATTCCCGCCGGAGCCGTATCCGCCCAGGTCGAGAACCAAGTCTTTGACGACCCCAATTTCGGAATGAACCTCCAGAAATACCCGGGTATGGCCTATCCCATCGGGGATAATTTTTCCCTGCTCGACATGCCCGGCGACAGCCCCTACGCGGTTCCCTGGTGGTTCCGGAAAGAATTCACCATCGTCGCGAGTAAGTCCGACGAGCGTTTCTTTATCCACTTCGACGGCATCAACTACCGCTCCAATATCTGGGTGAACGGTCAAAAGATCGCCGACCAGGTCAAGACCGTCGGGTCCTATGTTCACTTCGTTTTCGACGTCACTTCACATGTCTTGCCGGGAAAGACCAACGTCGTGGCGCTCGAAATAATCGTCCCAACGACCAAGAACATCCTCGCCTTCAGCTGGGGCGATTGGCACCCCACACCTCCCGATAAGAATCTGGGGATATGGCGGGACGTGTGGATCAGCCGAACCGGCCCTGTCGTACTGGACAATACCAAGGTGCTTTCGACGGTCGATCTCCCTTCCCTGAAGAAAGCCCACTTGACCGTCATGACCGAATTGACCAATGCCACGAATGGGACCATCAAAGGAACACTGAAGGGCAAGATCGGGAAGATTTCCTTCTCCCAGACAGTGGAACTGGGCGCGAACGAAACCAAGACCGTCTCTTTCGACCCTTCCCAATTCAAACAGCTCAACATTTCCAAACCCCGTCTCTGGTGGCCTTTCCAAATGGGTAAACAGGAGATGCACGAGCTTCAATTGGCTTTCGAGGTGAAGGGAAAAGTTTCGGACAGTAAGAAGGTGGACTTCGGCATCCGTCAGATCACCTCCGAGCTCATCCAGGGAACCGAACGCGTTGTTGTGATCGATGGCAAACCCGCTCCCTCCCCAAAACACCCAGATGATGACGGCGACACCAGGTACCGTGTGTTCAAGGTCAACGGCAAACCTATCCTCCTGCGGGGCGCCGGCTGGGCGCCGGACATGCTTTTCAAGTTCTCGTCCGAACGGGAAGAACAAGAGATCCAATATGTCCGCGACATGAACCTCAACTGCGTCCGGTTCGAGGGCTCCATCGTTTCCCAAAACCTGCTGGACCTTTGCGACCGTTACGGCATCCTCGTCATGTCCGGATGGACCTGCTGCTGTCACTGGGAACGTTGGGACGACTGGGCGCCCGAGGACTACCCGATCGCCGAAGCTTCCCTGCGCTCCGAAGCGCGCCGCCTCATCAACCACCCCAGCGTCTTTGTCTGGGTCAACGGCAGCGACTACGCTCCCCCGCCCGAAGTCTTGAAGATGTACGTGAGGGTGCTGGAACAGGAAAAATGGCCCAATGAACACATCAGCGCGGCGCGCAGTTACGACACGGTGGCCGGCAAGACCGGCGTTAAGATGCGGGGACCTTATCAATACATCCCGCCTTCCTATTGGTACACCGACCAGGATCGCGGCGGCGCCTTCGGTCTTAATACCGAAACCAGCTGCGGCCCTTCCATTCCGCCTTTGGAAAGCATCAAGAAGATGCTGCCCGCCGATCACCTTTGGCCCATCGATGAGTTCTGGGAGTTCCATTGCTGCGGCGGCCCCTTCCTTACCCTATCCTTCTTTAATAAGGGATTGGAGAACCGCTACGGCGCGGCCAAAGGGCTGGAAGAGTACGTTCTCAAAGCGCAGGTCACGACGTATGACGGCCACCGCGCGATGTACGAAGCTTATGGGAAGAACAAGTATCGTTACGCCACCGGTGTCATCCAATGGCTGCTGAACAACGGCTGGCCCTCCTTCTATTGGCACCTCTACGATTACTATTTGCGGCCCGGCGCCGCCTATTTCGCCTCGAAAAAGGCCAACGAGGGCCTGCACATCCAGTACTCCTACGATGACCAGTCCATCGTGGTTGCGAACAACCTTTACCAACCGTTCAAGAAGTTGAAAGCCAAGGTGAAGGTCTATTCCTTCGACCTGATCGAGAAGTTCTCTAAAGATGTCACAATGGATTTCCCCGCCGACAGCAGTACTAGGGTCGTCACCCTTCCGAATCTCAACGGGATATCCCTCACTTACTTTGTGAAGCTGGACTTAGTGGACGCCAAGGACAAATCCTTGAGCACGAACTTTTATTGGCTCTCCGCCAAGAAGGAAAAGATCGACTGGGACAAACCCGGATTCTGGGGAACGACGACCTCCGTCGACGCCGACATGACACTCTTGAACCAACTGCCCAAGGTAAAGTTGGAGGTCGCCTCCAAGCACAAGAAAGGGTCAACCGTTGTTACGGTTAAAAACCCGAGCAAAAACCTGGCTTTCTTCATCCGCCTCAAAGTGGTGAAGGATAAGAATAAAGAAGAAGTCCTGCCCGTCCTTTGGGAGGATAATTACTTCTCGCTAATGCCCGGCGAAAAACGCCAGATCCAGGCCACCTACAAGCTCACCGATCTTGGAAAAACGAAACCACTTGTGGAAGTTGAGGGCTGGAACGTAAAGTAAACAGTCTGTATCAGAAGTGGTGCTTATGTGGAATTATATAAAAAACATAAATTTAAAAATAGACGATTATCTTTCAGTCGTTCCGAAGTTGCTTTGGTTTACACCTCTATTATTCACTTCGAGGATCAGCAATGTTGTCGATACTTTTTTTCCAAATTTCCCGCGGATCATAAATTTTATTATCGAACTTTCGATTATAGCCTCTCCAGTTTTCTTATTAGCTTTCTTGATTAGACTATTGGGTTCCAAAAAATAAAAAACAACATCCGATCAACCTCAGGAATCGACAAATGCCCACAATCCAAGAAAAAAACCTCTCCGCTTCTATATCCAATATCCTGCAACAAACCAAAGTTACCGACATTCACACCCATCTGTATGACCCCCACTTCAGCGGTTTTGTTTCCAAGGGGATCGATTAACTCCTGACCTATCACTACTTGATAGCCGAGAATTTCCGCACCATCGATATGCCTTACGAGACCTTCTGGAAACTCCCCAAACCTCAACAAGCCGAGCTGGTATGGAAGAACTGTTTCATCGACCATAGCCCAGTCAGCGAATCCTGCCGGGGCGTTCTGACCTCTTTAAAAGGTCTTGGGCTCGATCCCACCAACCGCGCCCGCAATTACTTCCCAAAGCACAAGGCGGCCATCCCAACCGATGAATATATCGACCGCGTCTTCTCGTTATCTGGAGT
>CAYXYA010000075.1:0-8362 GCA_964469185.1 uncultured bacterium
GTCCCTCCCCAAGGGCCGCGGAGCCGCCGATTTCGCCATGGTCCGGCTGCAGATCGAAATGAAGAGAAAAAACGATCACGATAAGATCGGAAGATTTTCCGAACTTTTCAACGGAACGGTGACGTCGGCCAACGCGGAATCGATCCTCTGGGCGGTGAAGCAACTGGGCGCGATGAGCGATCCCGCCGCGGTCGAGCTCCTGAAAAGAACGGCGATGAGTTCGCTGACCTTCAACATCAGGTTTGACGCCTATAAACAGCTGGCGCGAAAGGGAGTTTATCTGGCCCATCAAAAGACCGAACCCTATGGTTATCTATTTTCGCCGCCGGCGGCTTCGACCGCCCCAACCGCGGCCCTTCAAGGAGCGCGTAAATGAAAAGATCCCTGATATGGTCGGCGGCCTTCTGCCTCTTGGTCTGTGTGGGCCCGGTGGAAGCGAAAAGGATCAAACGCGAGAAAAGGATGGAAGCGGCGAGCGCTGAGATGGCCTCGATGACCAGCTCCCAGCTTGTGGCCACGATCTTTAGCGACCCCGAAAAGGTGGAACAATTCAAACTGCGCTACCAGGCCAAGAACGAGATCATCCTGCGCGGCGCTGATGCCGAGATCCTCGCGGGCCTGCTGCGCGTTTGCGAACAGGGGGACGTGGAGAAGATCCGCCTGGCGATGGAAACCCTGTTGGAATTGCGGTCGAAGGAACTCGTGCCGGTTCTAGCCCATTACCTTTTGTCCGATAACACGACCCTCTCCGGCATTTCCCTGGAGTATCTCGAACAGATCGCGGATAGCCGCGTGGAAAGTGCTTTGACCGCTTTCTATCACAAGCCGGGCAAGGAAGGTTATTGGCCTCGGTGCGTGATCGTGCTGGGCAAGATCAAAGCGATCGGTTTCGCCCCGGTGTTCAAGGGCGAATTGACCGATTACAACTTGGCGAGCCCCGCCGCGCTGGCCTTGGCGGAAATGGGAGACCCGAGCGGACGGGAAACGGCCCGCAAAGCTTTGCAGGATTCGAAACACGGGCTCGACACCATCGCTTTGAGGGCCTTGGGATACATCGGCAATAGATCGGACCTGGGACTCGTCGACGATATGGTCAAAAAATTCCAGGAATATCAGGGCTCAAACGCGGATTGGGGAAAAGTCGTCCATTTCCAGATCGAGACCAATGGTCAGCCCATCGAGGCGCGAGTCGCCAAGCTTGCGGCCCTGTTGGAGCTCAATCTATCCCATGAGCATTACACCCTCATCGATTGGGCCATCGACTATCTGGAAGCGGACGGAGGTCCGGTGGCGATGAAGGAATTGACGGCGCTCACGACCGGACCGGTGCCCTTGAAATACCGCAAAGCCTGCGCGCAAGTCCTGAGAAATCATGGGTACAAGGTGACCTATCAAAAGGGAGGTCTCGATTACGCTTTTACGGTATCGGCCAAGCCCGACATGCTCGCCACGTCCCCTTCGGTGGCTTTCGACCCGGCGAGCGCCGTGAATATCGCCACGCCCACCCCCGAGCCTGTCGCGGACCTGGGAAGTCTTTCGGACAAAGCCCTGCTGGCGGCCTTCAAGGAAGAATCGGAGGGGGAGCGTCCTTCCGAGACCCGCAAACCGGCCTATCTGGAGATCCTTGCCCGGGGACCGGATCCATCTTTCAACGATGGGCTCATCGATATCTTGAAGACGGGTTCCCTGACCCAAAAGGTCAACGCGGCTAAACTGGCCGGGGAGTTGGGGATGAAGCAAGCGATCCCGGACCTGATCCTCCTGCTCGAGGACCGGAACCTTTACAGCCACATGGTCTTTTACGCGCCCATGATCGCCTTGGGCCAGTTGGGCGGTCCTCAGGCCGTCCAGGCCTTGAAGAATGCCATGGAAGGCGTGGACGGTCATCTTTGGGACAAAGTCGAGCACCAGTATCCTGTCCCAGAAGGGTTCAAGGAAGATGTCGAGTTGATCGCGGTCATCCAACTCGGCAATATGGGCCAGACCCAGCTGATCCCCGAGCTCAAGACCATTTTTGAAGCTAATAATTGGCGGGTCAAACCTTGGGCCGCACGGGCCATGGCCCAGATGGGGGATACCAGTGTTCGGAAATGGGCCCGGGAGGAATTGACGAAAAAAACCGATCTCAACGCCTTTTCTGCGGGACAGGCCATCGAGGCCTTGGGGTTCATCGGCGATTCGGGGGATAGCGACCTGATCCGAAACATGGAAAAGGACAAGTCAGCATGGGGCCGGTTCCCCGTCCAGATCAACGCCGCTGATTATCTCATCGGCATGAAGCATCGAACCGTATCGGAACAGATCCATTTCGCGTCCCATTGTCTGGAGAAAAAAGTCATTTTCATGGTGCCCTGGGCGATCGAATGGCTTGGGAGAAATGGAACTCCGGAAGCCCTGGCCGCGCTGATGAATGCCATCAACGAAAAGGAATTCGCGAAGAACCAGATGGATATGCTTTATTGGCTGCGGCACGGCGGTGTTCCGATGAAGCGCCAGAAGAACGGCCGTGGGGGATATAATTTCACATCGAGGTAAAATGACCGGACCCGGGGATCGATCCCGACCCGAAAAGGAGATTGGTATGAAACTTTTTAAAAGAAGCTTGTTGGTGGTTTTGAGCTTGTCGTTTCTGGGAGTCGCCAGCTCTGAAACTCCAAAGGGTTACAAACTGGTCTGGTACGACGAGTTCGTCCCAACGGTTAATCATCAATTGGGGCAACCGACCCCTGTCCCTGGTGCGCCCGATACTACGAAGTGGGCTTATACCCTCAAGAAAGACAACCAAGAAGAATTGGAAGTCTATACCACGAGTCTCCAGAACGCTTCGATCGTCAAAGACGCGGAAGCCCTGGATGGTTCCGCGCTCAAGATCCAAGCGGTCAAAGATAAAAAAGGGACCCTCACCTCGGCGCGATTTGTCACGAAGGACAAATATTCCTTCCAGTATGGTTATGTCGAATGCCGGGCGAAGCTGCCTTATGGGCAGGGCATGTGGCCCGCTTTTTGGATGTTGGGAGTGGACATCGATAAGGTGAGCTGGCCGGCTTGCGGGGAAGTGGACATCATGGAAGCCATCGGCAAGGACCCCGGGATCAACTACGGAAGCATCCATGGGCCTGGTTATATCGGCGGTAAGTTGGGGGGCAAATACGTTCTGCCTAACGGCGCGCTTTATAAGGACGCCTATCACACCTTCGCCATCGAATGGACACCCAAGCGCGTGAAGTTCTTCGTGGATGCACAGCTTTATAACGACTTCACCCCGAAGGACCTTCCGAAGGATTCCATCTGGTCGTTCGAGCATCCCTTTTACCTGATACTGCAATTGGCCTTGGGTGGAAGCTGGGGCGGCAACCCGGATGAGACGACTGTTTTCCCGCAGTCGCTCATGGTCGATTACGTTCGGGTGTATCAAAAATAGTCCAAGGCTTATTCGTAGTGGGTCCACATGCGGTCGACGAAGATACGACGGTTCTTTTTGTCGACTCGATAAACCAGGCGATGTTGGAGCGTGATGCGCCTGGAATAAAAACCTTCCAATTCACCCACTAGTTTTTCGTAAGGCGGGTAGGTCGTAAAAGGGTCTTTTTCCAAGATGTCCAAAAGCGCGTCCGCTTTTTTCTGAAGACCCGAGTGTTGGAGCTTGACGGCGTCTTTACGGGAGTCTTTGCTGAAAAAAAGCTGCCAGCTCACCAGGGACGCTTTTTCGTGTAGGACTTAAGAGGGGCTTTTTTGGCCTTCAAAAGAGATTCTTTCATACCGGGTACGCTCAATATGTGCAGGGTTTCCTGCATGGCGCGAAAGTCTTCCTCGGAAATGAGCACGCTGTTTTGACCACGGCTCGTTATCTGGATGGGTTCGTGGGATAGCGCGGCCTGCTCTAAAAGTTTGAAAAAGTTGGCCCGTGCCTGGGTCGCTGTCAAAGTGGTCATGGTTACCTCCAGTTGTAAGTGTACGGGATAGCGTACATGTTGTCAATACCTTCAAACTTGATATCGCAATTTGCGATATCAAACTTTGCCACCACGTTTATCCTTCCTCGAAAATTCTCCAAACCATTTGACAAATTATTGAATCTCATTTAAATTTTGATAGGTTACGTCCGTATACCAATTATCTTTGGAGCGGACATGGAAAAATGGCGCGTTACTATCACCCTTGAAGCGGCTCAACAGGTTGAAAAAATTTATATCAAACACCCGGATTTGAAACCCGATATCTTAGCCCGCCTTAAAGCTTTGGAGAATTTTCCTCCTGAAAAATGGTTCTTTGTTTATAGGTTCGGTGGAATGAATCTTTTTAGAGCGGAAACGGACCAAATGATCCGCATGTCCGGCGAGGCTCACCATGAGACCAAAACGGTTCAAATAACCCGTGTAGTCTTGATCCGCAAGCCTTCTTGACGATGTATTACAGTTGTATTACAATCTGATAAAGAGGGTCGTAACGTTCATTAGTGGAGGGGCGCTATGCGGGCTATCAACTTTAGGCCGAAAGTGGATCCGATTAAATTATTGAAGATCGCCAAGGGACAGCATTATCCCGATCTGTCCGGTTTTATTAATGACGCCATTGAGGAGAAGATACGTCATATTCATGAAGAGCCTCGTGACCATAAACTCGTCAATTCTCTTAAGAAAGCCGTGTATGAATACAACGGTTGGTCTTTTTCTAAACCATCGGTCAAAGAAGCTGTGAAAATTAAGAAGACGGCTGAGGGGATGAGGACAGGAAAAGTGAAATCAATCCCTCTGGGAGACCTCATTCGCAAACTAGAGAAAATGAGTTGAGAATGATGCGGTCACAGATTGTGACCGCATTGGGTTAAATCTTGAAGTGCCAATTTGGCATTTCAAGGTTGATATTCCAATTTGCGATGTCAAACAGCCGTTTTGAGGTTCCAATTTGGAACCTCAAGTTAGTCACAATCTTAAGGTCACAAATTATGACCCTAAGATTTCACCATTCGCGGGGCTTGGGTGTAAGTAACAACGGGGTCTTCACTTGACTGTTCGAAAATGGATGAGACGATGGCTAGGGGTACTGAGAAGGGATATCCGCCCGGTGGTCATCGGTAAATCCGTATTTTTGGGCCAAGTCGCTTTGTATCCACAAGCGCATATTGTAACTTCCCTCATCCGACCAGACTTTCCGGTGGACGACCCATTCCCACAGATCCTTCCGGTCCACCATATCGGCCCGGGGAGTGACGATGCCCAGGATGTTCCCCAAAAACCAACTGATAAAAAGTTCAGGGCTTAGGGACTGAGCGTAAGATCCTGATTTGAACCAGGAGCTTACCCACCAAACGCGCATTTTGTATTTGCGGTTCACGTAACCAGCCTGCTTCAAGACCGGGTATTCCGACGCGTCGGATTCCATCGCGGAGACGACGATGGGGGTCTTGACCGACGTGATCTCGGAGGGGTGGATCCTGTTCTTAAAGTCTTGAAGGAGCCAGGCGAGAGGCCAGGAACACTTATCTTCGATGGCCACGGAGATCTGGGACCCTCCGGTCTCACCGGTGGAGATCTTCCGGATGATCTTTTCCACCTCCAGGCAGTCGGGCCCGGATTGCACATAGACATAGGGTTCCACCGGATCGGCGGGGTAGCGGAAGCTCAATCGAACGGCGGTGAACAGGGAATAGGAAAGAAGCAGGCCGAAGAGGGCGAGGGCGGAGACGCGGAGAATGGATAGGTTCGGGTCGGTCGGCCGTGAATCCCAGATCTCTCCGAAAAAATAAGCGGCCAGAAGGATCCCTGGAAGCGCGATATGCAGGGTCAACCAAGGCATCTTTTCGCCGAACCAACTGAACAACAAAAAGGAACCCACGAACCAGTAGGCTAGGAAGAAGGGCACGGTTTTTCGACTGAAGAAAAAATAATAGACCGCGGCCGCCGTTGAAAAGAGGAAGACGAGGGGTTCGTAGATCAAAAGCATGAGGATGTAATAGTAAAAAGGTTGGTCTCCCCGGTGAACGGAATGCTGCCCGATCCAATAGAGAACGCACCCGAAAGCGCCGTTGTACAGGGATCTGACGACAGCGCTCAACCTTTCCGGGAAGGTCAGGTGAGACCCGACGTTGAAGAATGCCGTATAGAACAGCAGGAATCCCACGCCGAAAATGGCGACGGCTCCGCCGACGGCGGCAAGATTGAACTTTTCGGACAAATTCGATGGTTCTTCATTTTCAGCGGCGCTGGAGTTTTCCCGCCTTATCGCGTTGAAGCCGAGAAAGGTCAAAAAGATAAGAAGGGTCAAAAAAATAGATTCCTTCGAGCAATAGGCTACCGTGAAACCGAGCGAAGCCAGCCAAAGTTCCCATTTTTTTTGAGAGTGAAGATAACGCATGAGAAAAACGACCCTAGCAAGTGTGCCCGCGGCCGCGTAGGTATCTTCCCGGCAAAAACGATTGAAGTACATAAAAGTGGGTGAGCAAACCAACAGGACCGCCGCCAGGATAGATCCGGTCCGACCCAGGAAAGGGCCCATCCATAAGGCGAGAAGGATGGTCAACGATCCGAGGAACGCGGCGAGGTATCTGGAAACGGCGGTCGACGGGCCGAAAAGAAAGAACATGACCGCGTTGCCGCAGAACTGGAAAGGCCCGTGCATAAAGGGGACATATTCGTATTGCCCTTGCTGGAGCAATTGAAGGGAATAGAAAGCGTGCATCGATTCGTCGTGATGGGGCGGCTTGGAGGAAAGGTCGTAGAACCGGGTGAATAAAGCGAGTATCAGGAGTAGAGCGCACAAGCCGTGGAACAGCGTGAATCCGGTTTCTGGAGCATCGCTGATCAAGCTCTGTTCGTCTGGGGCCATGAAAATGATTTTACCACTCTCTAGGCTTATACCAACCGTTTATCGGTTGGCACTAACAAGCGTTACCATTCGCGTGGATAGTTCGGGGTAGTTAATAAACCGCGGGTTAGAGGCGTTTACCATTCCCGCGGTTTGGGCGTATCCGCAGACACCTGCGCGTCAAGCGCCGTGATCCACTCCTGACTCTTTCCCTCTTTCGCGTCACCGATCCTGGCCGCGGCATAGACCAACTTGCGAATGGGCTGGATGTTCACCAGAAACACCGCCTCGTCGGTCTCTTGATCCTCATTCAACGTTTGCGTGGCTTTCGCGACCCATTCCTCAGGCGCGGACTTGCCGGACTGGATGTACATCAAGGCATCCAACCCATACTGCGCCGCGGTGGAAAGTTCACGCGAGATGATGCGCACGTCGCGGGCGAGGGTAGACTTTTTCAGGATGGGGTCCAATTGCTTGTGATCGTCCGCCCATAGGATCAAGGTCGTTCGGACCGGTTCTGCATTTCCCAAGCGAGGGGTGAAGACCAAGAACTGATCCACCAGCTTCTTGAACTGCCGTGCGGTTTCGCTCTCAGGCCGGGCCACATCCACCAGGCGGGTCAGGGGGACATCCTGGGTGTAGGGCCGGAAGCGGCCGCGGAAATAACCTTTCACCGGCTCGACCACATCGGCCAAAACTTTCATCGGCTCGATGGGACCATCGCCCGTGAGGTTCTTGAGCAGGATGGGGTAATTGCTCTCGTGCGTCAGGCCCACCTCGCCGAGGTTATGGCTCTCGACGGCCATGCGGCGGTAAAAGTCCTCCACATCGCGCGTGGAAGAAGGCGACCAAAGGCGTTCGGCAACCCCCAACATGCGCGGCCAGATGCGAGAGTCGATAGTGTCCTTATCCACATACTCGCTCCACATGCAGGCCTCGCCGCCCAGAACGTGCTTCTTTTGTTCCGCGGTCAAAGGGGGCAGAGGCTCATCGGTATCAGCTTTCTTTTTTGAGTTCTTGCTCACGGGCGGGACATCGGGCAGGGGGTCCACTAAGTAGTGCGTGTAAGCGGGATAGATGAGGTCCAAATAATAACCGTTCGAAAGGATAGTGTCGTAACCCTGCCGGGCCGCGCCCGCGAGGGAATCATACCCCCGCCAGGAATGCACCACGGTGGTCTTGGGCAAGTCGGGCCGGAAGATCTCGTCCCACCCGACCATTTTTTTGTTGTGGCTGGTGACGATCTTCGAGAGGCGGCTGTTGAAGTAGGCTTGTAAGTCTTCGTTGTTCCTCAAGTTGTGCTCATACATAAAATCGCGCACGTCGGGGTTGATGTTCCATTCCACCCCGGCGACTTCGTCGCCCCCGATGTGGAAATACTCATCCGGGAAGAGCGCGGCCATTTCGCCAATGAAACCGTCAATGAATTTATAAACGCTCTCCCTTGTCGGGTCGATGGCGGGGTCGATCTCCTGGTGACCGCCGACCTGGTAAGGCCCGGCGCCGGAACCGAGTTCCGGATAAGCCGTGATCATGGCCGCGGCGTGGCCCGGCATGT
>CAYXYA010000076.1:0-8227 GCA_964469185.1 uncultured bacterium
TGCCGGGCGAAGTGATGCGGCTGAACCGAAAGCACCTCACCCATGACAGCTGGCACAAGATCCCTCTTTTAGGCGAAAAGAAATTTCAGGCGGAGATCGCGAGGGTCCACCGAGATTCCGACGCTTTTTTAAAAAGACAGGGTTATGAACGCGTCGGCGGGCGGTACCGGGTGAGAAAAGTTAACCAAGAACGCATCGCTATCTTCTGTCATGGCGGGTTAGGGACCACATGGTTGTCGCATCTCTTGGAAATTCCCCTGCCGCTCATGTGGACAGGTTTTTGGATGGCGCCTTCCTCTTTCTCCACGGTTCTTTTTGATATGCGCTCGCGTCAATGGGCGGTTCCCCGTTGTATCGGTTTCGCCGACGTGTCCCATATTTACCGCGCGAAATTACCGGTTTCACCCCATGGGATCAAAACCAACTTCGATTAAATCCGCTTTTCTTTAAATTCAACTCAAAGAGTTCCTTTTCTCGCGGCGCGGCCCCCCCCCATTTGTTTAACTATGCCTAATTAATGTCACATAAATCCGCGATAAATCAAAATCATGCCGTTAGACGCCACAGGCGCTAAAAACCTTGAAAAACGGCCTTTTTTCGCTTTTTTGTTCCACGTGGAACCGGTGAGGATTCGAATTCCCTTTTTCTACTTCTGCTTTTTCCGCACGTTGTCTCAAAAGAAATCTTGTGCTATAACCTCGCTCCCAACTCTTTTTTTCGAGGTTCCATTTGTCTTTTGTTTCTTCATCTTATGACGTGATCATCGTAGGAGCTGGACACGCTGGCTGTGAAGCCGCGCTGGCCTCTGCCCGCATGGGGCTCAATACCGCTCTCTTGACCATGAACCCGGATACCATCGCCAAGATGAGTTGCAACCCCGCGGTGGGCGGTTTGGCGAAGGGTCACTTGGTCCGTGAGATCGACGCTCTCGGCGGCGAGATGGCCAAGACGACCGACGCGACCTCCATTCAATCCCGCATTCTCAATCGCACCCAGGGCCCGGCCGTGTGGGGTTTTCGCGCTCAGTGCGATAAAGAACTCTATAACCAACACATGAAACAAACGGTGACGGGTCAACCGGGCTTGACCGTGCGTCAGGCGATGGTGCAAAAGTTGGTCGTTGAAGCTGGAGTAGTGAAAGGCGTGATCACTCAATATGGTGAGGAGATCAAAGCCAAGGCGGTTGTCATTACGACCGGAACCTTCTTGAACGGTCTCATGCATATCGGCGAAACCAAGATCGAGGGAGGTCGAAACGGAGAACCATCAGCAAAGGGCCTCTCCGGGCATTTAAAAGAGCTGGGGTTTGAGGTAGGGCGTCTGAAGACCGGGACCAATCCCCGGGTTCACCGGGCTTCCATCGACTTCTCCAAGACCGAAGCACAACACGGCGATGCCGATCCCCTTCCCTTTTCCCATTTCACGACGACTTTTCCCCTTCAACCCCAAGTTGCCTGCTATATCACCTACACGAATGACAAAACCCATCAGGCGATCAAAGACAATCTGTCCCGTTCACCTCTTTATTCTGGTGTGATCAAGGGCATTGGTCCCCGCTATTGCCCTTCCATTGAGGACAAGGTGGTGAAGTTCCCTGATAAAGACCGCCATCAGATCTTCCTGGAGCCAGAGGGCCTGTCTACCCATGAGTTTTACCTCAATGGGCTGTCGACTTCCCTGCCTTTGGACGCTCAATACGCTTTTTTAAAGACTGTTCCAGGCCTTGAGCACGCGGAGATCGTCCGGCCCGGCTATGCGGTGGAATATGACTTTGTCCCTCCCACCCAGGTGGGTCATTCCCTGGAATCTCACCTGATTAAGAACCTCTTTCTGGCTGGCCAGATCAACGGCACCTCCGGCTATGAGGAGGCCGCGGCCCAGGGGCTCTTGGCGGGCATTAACGCGGCCTTGGCGGTGAAGGCCCAACCAGCCTTTGTCCTTTCCCGATCAGAAGCTTATATGGGAGTTCTAGTGGACGACTTGGTGACCAAGGGCACCGACGAACCCTATCGACTTTTTACCTCCAAAGCCGAATACCGGCTGCTTTTGCGCCCGGATAACGCCGACCTACGCTTGATGGAAAAGGGATATCAATTAGGGCTTGTCCCCACGGAAGCCCGCGAAGCTCTACTGGATAAGAAGGCTAAATTGGAGAGAGGGCTCCTAGGCTTCCGGACCAGGGTCCTGCCCCCTGAAGCCGCCCCCAATGAGGCCTTGGGATTGGTAGCCAAAGACCGCTCCCTGCGCTTGGACGAGGCGATGCGCCGCACTTCCGTGACCTATGAGGGTTTGAAGCCCTATTTACCCGAGGACTTGCTGTTTGAGCCTGAGATCGCCTTCCAGATCGAGGTCGAGATCAAATACGAGGGTTACTTGAACAAGCAAAGACAGGAAATCCTCCGCCAGGCCCGCAATGAAACCCTACCCATCCCGCATGGTTTTCCCTACTTGGAAATCACCAATTTTTCCCGGGAAGCACGAGAAAAACTCAATAAAATCAAGCCCGAAACCTTTGGCCAAGCCTCCCGGATCCAGGGAGTTTCCTGGGGTGATCTATCAGTCCTTTTGATGGCTATCAGCCGCTATTCCAAACAGCGGGCTGAGGCAGCCAATTCCGCCCCAGAAGTCCAAGCTTGAGCCTGAGCACCGCTAAGCTTCAAGAAGCCTTGAATTCCAAGGACCTAGACTCTTTTTTCACCCCTGAATCTCTCAAGGCTTTAACCCTTTTTACCCAAAAAATGCTCCAGATCAATGAAACGCTCAACCTCACCCGTTGGGTCGAGGATGAACAGGTCCTCAATTTCCACCTCTTGGATTCGGCTGTCGCGCTTCCCCTTCTCAAACCTTTCACCATGGCACCCAGTCGTTGGGTAGACCTAGGGACGGGTTGTGGATTCCCGGGCGCGGTCTTGATCACCGCTTTTCCCAATATGGAT
The DNA here is from genome assembly GCA_964469185.1 of uncultured bacterium. Taxonomy (GTDB): domain Bacteria; phylum Oederibacteriota; class Muellerivitia; order Muellerivitales; family Muellerivitaceae; genus CAYXYA01. The sequence goes on from CAYXYA010000076.1 coordinate 2,937, forward strand.
GTCACCTTGCTTGATTCGGTGGCTAAAAAAACAAAGGCCCTTGGCGCATGTCTGCAAGAGGCGGGTCTTCAAGCCAAAATCCTCACAGGGCGTGCAGAGGAAGTGGGCCAGGATCCACAGTTTCGTGAGCAATTTGAGGGTGTCGTTGTGCGGGCGGTAGCGGATTTTCGGGTAGTTTTGGAATACGCAATCCCGCTTTTAAAGATCGGTGGATATTTTGTGAATTGGATCACCGAAGAACAACTTCCTCTGGTGGCGCAAGCCCAGAAGGCTCTGCAACTCCTCAACAGTAAAGTCGTTCAAACGGTGGACTACTCCCTGCCCGGCACAACCCAAAAACGATACTTGATCGTGGTTCAAAAACTGGAAAAGACTTCCCCAACCTATCCGCGGGCAATCGGCATTCCTTCCAAACATCCGCTTTAACCTCACTCCTTGCCGTATGTTCCATGTGGAACATCGACCCCGATCCACTCTTTTTGAAGCTCTAAAACACTATCCAAAAATTGTTTAATTAATTGTGCAATTATTTTCGAAAACATCGAAAAACTCATTTAAAAACAATCATTTTAAGAATGTAATTTCCCACTCCAAAAGCTATAATAACGCCTGTTTGTCGACCCGATTTTGAGCGTTCTTTGGCATCTTAAGACCGCTGATCTCGACTCCCGAGGGCTGTTTTGCCCCTTTTCAGGAGCAAAGGACCCGCCCCTCGGTTCCGTCCAACGCCCAGGGTTCGCTTGAATATCCTGTTTGAAGTGATCAACACAAAGAGGTTGATGAGTGCATGTTTGCTCGCTGCGGTTTTCCCATTTTCGTAACTATCCGTTGATGGAGGTGGAGTTCCACCCGCAGCTGAATTTATTTTTAGGGGCGAATGCCCAGGGCAAAACGAACATCTTAGAGGCGCTCTACTGCCTTTCGACCACGAAGTCGTTCCGCGCGGCGGCGGACGAGGAGATGATCCAGTTCGATCAGGATGAGGCGGCCATCGAAAGCGTGTTGCAACGCGAGGAAGGCCGGGAACAGATCCGGCTGGAACTGCGCAAAGGCAAGAACAAGACCTTGGTGGTGAACGGCAAGAAGCAAAAAAAGCTCTCTTCCCTCTTGGGGCGGCTGCCGGCGGTCATTTTTTCGCCGGACGATCTTTTTTTAGTCAAGGGTGGACCGTCTTTGAGGCGGCGCTACCTGGACGCGATGATGTTCCAGATGGACGCGGGGTACCTGACGCACTTGCAGCAATACGAGCGGACGCTCAAGCAGCGCAATTCCCTCTTGCGGCAGCGGGTACCTAATATCGAGTCGCAGTTGGCGGTCTGGGACCTGCCGTTGGCCGAACATGGCGCGGCATTGATGGTCAAGCGGGCGGCGATAGCGGTCAAGCTCTCCCAAACCGCGGGACAAGCGCTGAGGGACTTAACGGGCGGCGCGGAAGAATTCGAAGTGCGATATGAGCCTTCGCTGGCGATGAACGGTGGCGAAGAGTTGTTGAAAGAAAAAATGTTGGAAGCTTTGGATCAAGCCCGCCGCGAAGAGATCGCGCGGGGATTGTCGGTGGTCGGACCTCACCGGGACGATCTAGGATTGTGGGTGAACGGACAGCCCCTGCGAAAGTTCGGAAGCCAAGGCCAGCAGCGCACGGGCGCCTTGGCGCTCAAACTGGCGCAGTTGTCCATTCTGGCCGAAGGCTGCCACACGGCGCCTCTGGTGCTTTTCGACGACGTGATGGCGGAACTGGACGAGAAGCGGCAGGCGTTCTTCCTCAACCGTTTACAGCAGGGAGGTCAGGCCTTTTTGACGGGAACGGCGGCGGCGGATTTCGCCGCGGCGTCCAGCAAGGCCCGCGTTTTTAAAGTCGAGGCGGGGAAGGTCCATATGACGCAAGAAGGGCCGGTCTAATGGCCCGGCGGCGCAGAAAGAAACCTGAAGGGGGATTGGTCGAGGTCAGCTCGCTTTTGGAAGGCGCCCTGAAAACGCTGGGAGTGAAGGGTGATTTCGAAAAGTTCCGGGTCGAGAAAAAGTGCCGGGAGTTGCTCGGGGAAAAATTCTCCAAAGCTTTAACGGGCGTCAGCCTGAAAGGCCGAACGGTGCAGATGGAATTCAACCACTCCATCTGGATGAACGAAGTGAACTTCCGCAAAGCGGAAATATTGCAAAAGCTTCAAAGGGAACTGCCGGAAGTCGGGATCAAAACGCTGAACCTGATGTTGACGCGTAAAAAGTAAACCGGCTGTCTTGGCCCCGGGCTTTGCCCGGGGGATGGCCGTGTACCTGGCCGTGGTCGTGCCACGGCCAGGTGGCAGCTCGGTACGCGTACTCTGAGTTGATTCAATCGGATTCCGGAATTGATCCGATAGCATTAAAGAATGACAAGGACGAGCTGTCCCTTGATTTAGAAACAAAGGACCCTGAATCTCCATGGCGAAAAAAGCAGCCAAAAAAGCGAAAGCCGAGCCGAAGAAGGCCGCTAAGACGCCGGCACCGGTAAAGGTTCCCGGAAAATCCAAGAATCCCAACGAGTACTCCAGCAGTAACATTACCGTCCTCGAGGGGTTGGAAGCGGTCCGCAAACGGCCGGCCATGTATATCGGCTCCACCTCCGGCGCCGGATTACATCACTTGGTCTATGAGATCGTCGATAACTCCATTGATGAGGCCCTGGCGGGGCATTGCGATTCCATCGAAGTGGTCATCCATTCCGACAATTCCATCTCCGTGACCGATAACGGCCGCGGTATTCCAGTCGATATCCACGCGACCGAAAAGATCTCGGCGCTCGAAGTGGTCATGACGAAGCTACATGCGGGCGGTAAATTCGACCACGACAGTTACAAAGTCTCTGGTGGTCTGCACGGAGTGGGCGCCTCGGTCGTTAACGCGCTGTCCGAATGGATGGAAGCGGAGGTCCGCCGCGACGGCAAGGTCTGGCAGCAATCTTATAAACGCGGTAAACCCGACGGCAAGGTCAAGTCGATCGGCGAAGCCAAGAAATCCGGGACCAAGATCACCTTTTTGCCCGACACGCAGATCTTTACCGAGACAGCTTTTTCTTTCGACATCCTGGCCAAGCGTCTGCGCGAGCTGGCGTTCCTTAATAAGGGCATCTACATCAAATTGCTGGATGAAAGAGGGAAGGGCAAAGAATCGATCTTCCAGTTCAACGGCGGCATCATCCAATTCGTGAAAGCCTTGAACGAGAACAAAGAAGTCTTGTTCACTACGCCCCTTTATTTCGATAAAGAAAAAGACAAGGTGATGGTCGAGGTCGCTATCCAGTACAACGATGGTTATACCGAAAACGTCTTCTCTTTCGTCAACAACATCAACACCATCGAGGGCGGTACCCACTTGCAGGGTTTCCGTTCGGCGCTGACCCGCACCATCAACGAATACGCGAAAAAAAATTCGCTCCTTAAAGATTCGGATCCGCCCATTTCGGGCGATGACGTGCGCGAGGGATTGACGGCGGTCGTATCCGTGAAAGTTCCGGACCCGCAGTTCGAGGGCCAGACCAAGACCAAGCTGGGCAACGGGGAAGTGGAAGGCGTCACCCGCCAGGCTTGCAACGATGGTATAGGGACATTTTTTGAGCAGAATCCAACGGTCGCCCGTCGCATCGTCAATAAATGTCTTTTATCCGCGAAAGCCCGCGAGGCGGCCCGCAAAGCCCGCGATCTGACGCGCCGCAAGGGAGCGCTGGAAATTTCCGCCCTTCCGGGAAAATTGGCGGACTGCCAGGAAGAAGATCCGGCGAAGAGCGAGATCTATCTGGTCGAGGGTGATTCGGCCGGCGGTTCGGCCAAGCAGGGAAGGAACCGCAAGTTCCAAGCCATCCTGCCCCTCAAGGGAAAAGTGTTGAACGTTGAAAGGGCCCGCATCGACAAAATTTTGAACAACGAGGAGATCCGGACCCTCATCACCGCGATGGGCACGGGCATCGGCGAAGATGATTTTAAAGTCGAGAACGCGCGTTATCACCGCATCATCATCATGACCGACGCCGACGTCGATGGCTCGCACATCCGTACCCTGCTTCTCACCTTCTTCTACCGTCAAATGAAGCCTTTGCTTGAGAATGGCTACATCTATATCGCTCAACCCCCTCTCTATAAGGTGAAACGGGGAAAGAAAGAAATGTACCTGCAGGCGGAGGCCGATATGGTGCGCTTCCTGCTCCAAGAGGGCATGGACGGCGTGCGTCTATACCGTTTGGGGAAAGGGAAGTCCCGTACGGAATTTCCCCAGGAAAAACTCAAAGACCTCGTCTCCGATCTCGTGCGGTTGGAATCCATAGGAACTTCTTTACAGAAAGCCGGGCTCAATCTCCGCGAGTTCCTAGAAGCGATGGCGGGCAAAAAAAAGCGCCCTCTTTATGAAATCGAGACCCCTCTGGGTATCGATCATGCTTATACAGAGAGCGAAAAAGACGATAAGGTCGAAAAATTCAAGAACAAGCTCAAAGAGATGAAAAAAGCCGCTGAAAAGGGCAAATCCGCCGAAGAAGGTATGGATTTCGTCTATGACACCAGCCGCGATGTGAAAGACATGATCCGGGTCAAGGCTATCAAGGACATGGCCGAGGTCAAGCAACTCGAGGACATCCTCAAGCGCATGGCCGGGCGTGGAGTCGAGTTGGCCGAGCTTTTCCCTGAGGAAAAAGAAGAAGAAACGAACGGTAAGAAGAAAGAAGTCAAACCTCAGTATTCCATCCAGCACGGCTCCAGCGACTTCTTCCTCGAATCCATGTATGAAGTCGTGGAAAAGGTGAAGGACTTCGGTAAAGAGGGTCTTTCCATCCAACGCTATAAAGGTTTGGGTGAAATGAACCCTGAGCAGCTATGGGAAACCACGATGGACCCGGATAAACGCACGCTGCTCCAAGTAAAACTCGAGGACATGGTGGCGGCGGACAAGACGTTCGACGTTCTCATGGGCGACCAGGTGGAGCCGCGCCGTAACTTCATTCAAACTTACGCGAAACAGGTGAGGAACTTAGATATTTAAATTCAGTTAGAAATTTCTAACTTTTACGAAACAAAGGATCGACATGGCTAGGTTGAAAAAGAAAAAAACAAGTCCGAAAGAAGCTCCCGAGCTTCCGCTCGACGGTAATAACGGCGGTAACGAGCCTCCCATCGTGAAAACGACCGCCCTCGCGGCGGGCGGCGACGGCGGGGACGTCAACCGCGGGCGCGTGATCGCGACCGATATCGAAGATGAGATGAAGGATTCCTACCTCGATTACGCCATGAGCGTCATCGTGGGCCGCGCTTTACCGGATGTTCGCGACG
>CAYXYA010000077.1:0-5323 GCA_964469185.1 uncultured bacterium
TCGAAACAATTATATTTATAGCCACTTTTTGTCTTCTTCAGCTTTCTGCCCTGGTAATTGTAAGTTCGGGCATCCTTTTTAAACTCCACCCAGCCAATTCGACCTGGGCCATCAAGTCCGCCACCTTTATATTCAACGTACATAATTCGCTTCATGTTTATCCTCAAAGATAAGAAAATCGAAATTCAAAATGCTTAAGGTTTTGTCAGCCCTTTGGACAGATACGGCAGAACCGTTTGGAAAAGATGGTCCTCCAGCTCAAAAAGCACGAAACCCTTGGCACCCAATTCCCTTCCGGCCTTCACCTCATCCACCAAGGTTCCCAATGCCTGGTTTTTATCAGGCCCATAACTCGCATAGATACCCATGTAAAGAGGCACCTTCCCGTCAATGATGGCCAGTTGACCTCGTGCCATACTGCGGAAATCCTCCAGGTCCTCGGTGTAGGTCATGGTACAGACAAAATCAAGAAGTCCTTCCTTTACCCAGGCTGGCCAATCTTGGGATACCGATTCAAAAGCTTGTTCCGGGCGGGAGAATACCGCCGCGGAAAGTTGGAGAGCTGGCTTTTTCTTCTTCAAGGCATGACGCAGTTCGCGCACGAAACTGGTGATGTTCTCCCGCTTCCACGCGGCATATTCCTCGTACCGATCGCCTTTTTCAGCCACATCGGTTGGCCAATTCTTCACGGTCTTTCCTGAAGCCTTCGCAAAGCGTTCACGGCAACCCGGGCAATAGCAGACATCCTGACCTTTGTAGCGGATGTAATCCAAATGCAGGCCGTCGATGTCATAATTAGCGGCTTCCAGGAACGCGGCCAGTTCATAAGCGCGGTTGCGGGGGTCAGAAGGACAAAGCCATGGCAGCGTCTCGCCCTTGAGGTCCATTTGAAGTCGTCCCTGCTTGCGGAAAGGTTCACTCGTGCCTTCGGGCGAGAGCCAGCCTTCCGCGAATTGCCAACTCACTTTCCACAGATGGACTTGGACGCCGTTCGCGTGAGCGGCCTTGATGATCTGCGCTAGTTGGTCACCATCTTTCGCCACGATATCGGAAGTTGGAACGACCTTGCTGGGATAGAAGGCTACACCGCTCCAAAGCATGTTCGGGAAGATGGCGTTGAAACCCGCCTTCGAAATAAGAGGAATGGCCTCAGCCCATGTCTTGGCTCTTTCCCCATGCGCACCCCTGGGTCCGTCGCCGTTATGACACCAGAAAGCGCGAAACTCGCCGGGTTCCGGCTTCTGAGCAAGCGCGTAGGCTTCAGAAACGAGTCCCCGTCCTTCTTCTATCTTTTTTTGGATGTCAGCGGCAGAGATGTCCTTGGCCTGTTTCACTTCCCGATAGATCACCGCGGCTTGGTTCATCTGTTCCCCTTTTAAAGCCGCGGATGCGGCCTTGAAATTCGCGTAGGGGCCAACGCGCCCGATGTCGTCAGCGGTCCAACCGCTGCCCGCCTCGATCGCGGAAACTTCCACTGACGTATCACCATGAACACCAGGCAAGAAAGCCAAGCGGATGCCATCGATCTTGTCCCAACCCGAAGGTTCGCCTTCGATAGCCGCGCCCTTGGTAAAGATGATCGCTGTTTTCCACTCCGAGGGCACTCCCGCGTCGGGAAGCGTGTACCAACCCTTGCCTGACCGCAAATAAACTTTACAAGCGGGCGCGGTTTGAGGGTCTGCGGCTTTCATCTTGATGAGGATGCGGTCGGTTTTGGAAAGGTCAAGTTTCAAGTCCCTGTCCCAGTAAACACGCCAGTCCTTGAAATTTTTAAAGGGACAACGGAATCGCGCCAAGGCCCTTCCCTCAGGGCCGGCGGATATTTCCGCCAAGGGAGACTCGGAGCTGCCGGACTTCCAGACATCCTGAAGCGCCGCAACGTTCGAGTATTGGAATCGATCAATCGCGGGGAGTGCTTCCGCGTGTAGGACCCGGAAAAAAGAAAAAAGTAAAAGACAAAAAAAACCTGAAATCCATTTTTTCATTATCATCTCCCTTAACTAACCCCTGACTTCGGCCAAAAAAACCCATGACCAGGGAAGACTGTTAGAAAAATCAAAAAAGGATCAGCAAAACCCGTTACTTACCGCTACCCGACTTTTTTCTTTTTTTCTTTACCGGAACGGATTCAGGCATGGGCGGCTGAGCAGCCGCAAGAGTGAGTCCGAACATCTCCTTGAAAACGCCCTGATGAAAATCCTTCACCTCAAAATCAATGCCCCCCATCGTTCCATTCACTTTCTTCCCTGTAGCGATGGCCCTAAAGATGTCGTAAGTAATAGGGAAATCGATGACTTCTATCCGGTCGCCGACCTTGGTTATGCCCAACGGTTGATCAGTATGGTAAGCGGTTGCATTGGGGAAAGTGAATGTCTTGTCATCGGAAGTGATGGTGCCGCCGTTGTTGTCCTTGTGGGCATCGCTCGTGGAGAAGATGGAGATGACCATGATGATCTCCGTGGGAACCCACGCGTCGTCCCGTTTGTTCGATTTGATACGGAAATGCATGCCAAGGTCGCCCTCGATACCTTGAATGCCGAAAAAATCCTGATGCCTTACCCAACGCAAAGTGCATTGAGTGAAAGATTCGCCCTTCGTCTCGTCGGTACTCACCGAAATTTCCTTAAGATACTTTGCGCGCTCCTGGCGGGCTTTTTCAGCCTCCTCCGCGGCCTTCTTAGCGTTTCTAGCCTCCTGTTCAGCCGCCTTCTTGGCATCCCTGTCGGCCTGTTCGGCCGCTTTTTTAGCTTCCTCTTCAAACTTTTTTGCCTCCCGGGTGGCCTGTTCAGTCGCTTTCTTAGCGTCCTTTTCAGCTTGCGTTTCGGCTGTTACAGCCGCGGGGCGCGTGAGTCCTTGGCCCAAAATAACAACAAGAACTAAAGCGGTGAGCGTGAAACCTTTCCGAATAACGTTCAAGGTAAAACCTCCAGTGATGTAAAAATTTAGCAGCAAAAACAAACCCTCTTCGCTAAACCACACGCCCCGTTTCACGGAACCGGTTAAGATAAAAAAAGGACTTAACCGGACTCACTTCGCCTGTTTGTCCACAGAAGCCAAAGGATGTTTCGCGAGCTCAGCATTCAACTTTTGGACAGCCACTTCGGCGGTATCCGACCCGATCCAAACCCTGTCCAAATAAGGCCCAATGATCCCATTCTGGATCTCCCGCCAGTTGGTCACGATGGGATAGTCGATGCCGTAGTCGACCGCCTTAAAAAGCATCTTCTTATTCTCGGGTTCTTTGCCATCCAAAAAGGCGGGCGAATTGGCAACCGCGATGCGCGCCGGTTGAATTTGTCCAGTCGAGGCAAAGCGAGCCTGACCCTCGGGGCTCGAGAGGAACGCGATCAGTTTCCACGCTTCTTGTTTGTGTTTAGAAGTGCTCAAAAGACCGTAACCCGAACCACCGCCCACCAGCGACCTGACCCCCTTCGGGCCCTTGGGAAACATGGCCACATCCCATTTGAAGTTCTTGATGCTGGTTCGGAACATCGGCGTTTTCCAAATACCCGAGAGGAACATGGCAGTGGTACCGTTCGCGAACAGGTCGCTGGAACCCATACCGCCTTGTTGGGACAGATTCGCGGGACTAGGCATGATTTTGTATTTGGTGATCAAATCGCCGCGGAACCGGACCCCATTGAGGAACTCAGGTGTATCCATCATGTACTTCGTTGGATTCTGAGGATCATCCACGAATCTGCCGCCAAAAGCGTAGATCCAGGCCTCGGACAAAGCCCAGTCGTCCGCGAAACCCCATTGGGTCGTGCCGCCCTTCGCGTCTCTTTTCGTGAGCGCGATAGCATCCCTGAGGAAATCATCGACTGACCAATTATCCGAGGGATAGGCTAACCCCGCGTCATCAAAGGCCTTTTTGTTGTAATAGATCACGCAAACAGGACCCACGTCCCGAGGAATACCATAAGTATCACCATTGACTGTGAAACATTTCACCTCAGCGGGATAAAAATCGGAAAGTTTCACCGTGGGATCGGCCTGGATATAGGAGTTCAATGGTTCCAAAAGATGCCGGGGGTAAAAATCCGGTACATTCTCGTTAGAAACGAAGATCACGTCGGGAGCCATGCCGCCGGCGAACTGCGTCAACAGTTTGTCCACATAGCTATTGTCGGGAATGCGCTCCAATTTCACCTGGATGTCTGGATGGATCTTTCGGAACTCGGTCAGCAAGTCCTCGAGATTGGCGTTTTCGTTCACGTCTCCCCACGAGGAAAGCCGGACGACAGCCTCGTTGTTCTTAGAACAGTTCGATAGTCCGACTCCAAAGAGGATAAGAAATGCCGCGACCATCATTTTTCGTGTCAAAGAATTCATGAACCCCTCACTTTCCATTGCGATAATAAGCGAGCGCCTTTTCAACCTTCGTCGATCCAACGCGATTCAATTGTACAGCCTGATCCCTCCATTGCCGAGCGTCAGAATTTTTGTGTAAACCCTCATAACTACGCCATAAAACCCCGTACAGAGCCAAGCTATCCAACCCCAACGCCATGGCCTTCTTGGCAGAAGTAACCGCCTTTGGATAAAACGCCAACTGACTTTCCAAAACCGCGCGTTCTTCCCAACCGGAAGCAACCGATGGATAACGCCCGTTGAACAACAGCGCCGTCTTGTAGGCTTCCTTCAACTGGCCATGAACGTCCGCCTTTTCAGCCGCGTACAGAAATTTTTCCTGCAACCCCGGCAATTCGCAGAGATTGACCGTGGTTAAACGCGCGTTCGCGAGTACCCGATAGACGGATGTGTTTTCATACCGGGTGATCGGTTCCATGAAGAACCGCCAGAAACGGATATATTCAGCCGCGGACATTCCCTCAAGCTGAAAATCTTTTTCCTTAGCGGACATCATCATGGCTTCACTTTTTTGATAAAGAAAATAACTCACGCCCTCTTTTCGAAGAAGTTTCGCGAATTCTTCCGCCGTCCGACATGAGGACGTCCATTTCAAAAAAATGGGTTTCTTCCAGAAAAAATCAACAAAGGCAGTCCGTTGAAGCGGGTAAGTCTGGTAGACGCCGAAAGCCAGGACCTTATCACGCGGAGACGATCTATCTTCGACGTCACGGTAAGCACAATAAGTATCCAGATCAAAAAGATAGTTTCTTTTGAGTCTTTTGAGCGGGTCTTCCAATCCCGACGCAGAGGCATAGGGCGCGGTGTTCTGTACCTGAGCGCTTACGCAGAGCCAAAGAGAAAAGACCGTAGCAAAAATAAATACCGCTTTTGGCCAGTGGTTTTTAGCCTTCAACATTTCGCCCCATGCCACCGCCGAGATCAGGACAAGGCCCAGCATCGCTCCCGA
>CAYXYA010000077.1:5333-8221 GCA_964469185.1 uncultured bacterium
AGGACTCGTGCAAAAGATGACCCAACCCAGGAAGAACAATCCCGTAAATGCCATCAGAAACGACCCCAAACGATCCTGGTAAACCTTTCGCCATCCCAAAAGACTCATCAGGACCAGTGGAGTCCATGCGGCGCCGACGTAAGTATTCGAGGTAAAAAAGATGTTCCAGAGATTGCGCAGGACCGCGGGGATCGAAAACCCTCCCGGCCATCCCGTATCTTCCAGAAGACTTGATTCCATGGCCTTGTCAAAGCCTGGAGGCCCACCGAAAAGAGAGAATCCCAGAGGATAAAAGGGATTGTCATTCGCCAATTCACTCTTCAATAGCCAGGGCAGGACGGGAAGAGCGAAAAACAAAAACGACAACCAGGAAAACCTTATCTCCGACCGCTCTTTGATGTTCCTGTATGACCCAAGGATCACACAAGTGCCGATCGCGAACACCGCCGTGGTTTTAATGGCCAGCGACACACCCAAAAAGTACGCGCAAAGATATATCCAAACTCTGACGCGGGGGTTTTCCAACGACTTCCACAAACAGTAAACCGCCAGCATCTCGTAAACGGCCAAAAAGCCTTCCACATAGCCCCAGGCAAAGATCGCCAAGAAAAAAGGGCATGTCCAAAAGATCACTTGTCCCCACTTGCCATTCCCGCCCCACGCTTTACTAAAGACGGAGATAAGCCAAGCCATGAGCAAGGCCGCCAAGGCGCTGGAAAGTTTGGAGAGGTTTTCACCGCCCACGCTCCAAAACCCGCCCAAAAGCACATCCGCGAACTTGGGCATATCGCCCGTGTGGTTGGTCCAATGAAATGGAATTTGATGCAGACGGGCTACCTCTCGGGCGTAACGAAAGTGGTCGAGGATCGCGTCCCAAATGAGGGGTGGCGAGAGATAATCCAAGGTCCAGAGGATGAAAGCGACACTCAAGACTATAAAAACTATTGCATTTAATCCCCCTTTGAAAAAGGGGGACCAAGGGGGATTTTTCCAACTCCAACCTCGAAATCCCCCCCACCCCCCTTTGGCAAAGGGGGGAAAGTCATTCCCGATGAGCGATGTGTTTTTCGCTTCACTCCATCCCGAGACAATAAAAGGGACAAAAAAGAGAAGGACCAAAATCCGGTGCAATATTCCATTGATCCCCAGCGCGAAGACATAGAGGGAGAAGAAACTGACCGCTAGGGCCAGCGCCATCAGATCCCCCTCCGATTCTTCAAATTTTCGCAGAAGGGTTCTTCTCAGCGCGACCATCCAACCCCAAAATCCTAATCCAATGGGTGCCAGCCACAATAATGCGATAATTTTTTTCGAAATGAGAACCAGAAAGATGGAACGATCCAACTCCGTATCACTTAAAGTTCGAAGCGAGGGGAAGAAAGATTCCTTGCCAACGGCACAAACGAACAGAACCAGAACGATGAATGGGAATAAGGTTTTTTTCAACATTTCATTCCCCTGAAGCGGCGGTGGTTTGATTGACAATCAAAAGTCGAGAAGTATAATACGCCTTCTTCTGGGGTTCTGTAGCGCCCTAAGATGCCCGGGTGGTGAAATGGCAGACACGTACGCTTGAGGTGCGTATGGGGAAACCCGTGCGGGTTCGAGTCCCGCCTCGGGCACCATTTTTTCATGTTAAAGCCGTTGGATGAAGTCATCCAGCGGCTTTTTTTGTTCAACCACAGGGACGAGAACCATGGGAAAGGGTTCGGGAAAACGGGAGTTTTCCCGGCTGTTCTACGGGGTACATAGGGGGAACTTCCCCTATGAGCGAAGCGGTTCGATGCCCCGCCTCGGGCACCATTTTTCTCGATCAAAAGCCATGAAACTGAACAGGTTTCATGGCTTTTGTATTTCAATATAGAAAAAATGGTAGTGCCCAACCGATAGGTTGGGTGCACCTAATAAAAAAGCCACACTCCTTTGGGAATGTGGTTTTTTTGTAAACTAACGACGGTTTAAACCATTTTACTTCGCTATCTTATCCTTCAGCGCCAACGCTTCCGCGTTATCCGGTTGGAACGATAAAGCGATCTTCAAATAATAAGCGGCATCCTTCGCGTTCTTCCGATTCAACAAACTCGAAGCCACCGCTGTGTAATAACCCGATTTCATACTCGCGAACATTTTGCCCTTTACCCCATTCTTTTGGACCTCGTTGAAAAAAGCCGTGGCCTTTTGACCTAACGGCGCGAGTTCATTTCTCTTAATGTGCATCGGGACCAACTGGATCCTCAGTTTTTCAAAGGACTTCGCGGCGTCAAAAGGCTCATCCCACCAGCCATTTTTCGAAGGACGCGGAACAAAGGCGGCTACCACCGTCGGCCCCTTGACCACAGGCATCGGTGTCGGCGTGGGCAGATCGATCGAATCGCCGGTCCATCCCGCCATCCCTTTGGGCGCCATGCCCTCGGCAAAACGTCCCTTGCCGTTGTCCCAAGTGAAAGTGTGTTCAGCGTCACCCGCGCCCTTCGGAGAGCCAGCGGAGGAAACCAATATCCGATCGCCCTGCAGCCCGCTCATGAATTGGACATAAACCTTGGCCGCTTGAGCGTCCAAAACCTTCTTTAACCCGCCGCCGTCATAGGTATAACCTCGCAAGACTTGATGACCTTTCAAGTCATCTCGTTGAAAGACCAACACTGGATTCTTTTGGCCCGGATCCTTGAATAGTCTGACCCATTGGACAGGTCCGCCCTCATCCTCGAAACCTTTCACATAATTTTGTGTTTTCGAGTCAAAAAAACCTACGGCTAAGGTTTGATTGTGCGGTTTATCCAGATCGGCGGCTGGAGCCGATTGCCGGTAGATCATGATCAAGTCTTTTTGGCCCAACCCTCGGAAATCCCCGAAATCGAACAGACCCATGCTTTCGATCTTGCCGTCCT
>CAYXYA010000078.1:0-8218 GCA_964469185.1 uncultured bacterium
ACTTCGAACTTCTCTTCGATAACGCGGCCCTTGGCGACGGCCAAGTATTCCTTGGCGACTGTGCCGGCCTCGAATTGTTCTGTCAGGTTCTTGTTGGCCGCTTTGTTCTTGGCGACCACCATCAGGCCGCTGGTTTCCCGGTCCAGCCGATGCACCAAACGCACATCCCCGGTCCAGCCCGCGGACCTGAGTTTCTCGGTGATCAAATAGATGAATGTGTTCTTGATGAAGTTGCCGTCCGCGTGAGAAGGGAGTTGACCGGATTTTGCCGCCACCAGGAAGCTTTCTTCCTCGTGAAGGATACCGATGGTCTTGTCCACGAACGGTTCGTTGAGGACGACCTGGTAAGAGACCCTGTCCCCCTTTTTAACGGTCTGGGCGGGCGATGCCTTTTTTTCGTTCACGGTGACTTTGCCCGCCATGACCAGGGATTTCCAGGCGTCCTGGGTTTGATAACGGAAGCGGCCGGAAAGATAAGCGAGCAGGGTTTGCCCGGCCTGATTAAGCGGAACTTTGGATTGAAGAAGGGTTTCGTCCGGCACGGGGATTCCTTTAAAAGTCCATGGAACAAAGATGGACGCAGATTAACGCGGATAAGTCTTTAGGAAAATCATTTTTTGGGTTTCGACGTTAAAGAGATTTTAAGGTTAAACCGAGAGATTTAAGTTTTTATCTGCGTTCATCCGCGTTAATCATAGTTCCAATGGTTTGTTTCGCTTCTTATTTTGCGGTAAGCTGACAACATGAGCAACAAGCATTTTACGATCTTATTATCGGCGATCTTCCTCTCTTTTTTCGCGTGGATCGTCTATGACACCAAGATCTCCGCCAAGACCATTCAAAGCGAGAATGTGCGCCGGGACGTGCTGAGCGGCGGCGCGGCCGAGGATTCTTCGGCCCTCATCCAATATCTATTCAACTTCGCGGCTCCCGCTTACAATTACGACCGTAACGCGGCCCAGATCGAGGCCTTGAGCCGTCAGGGAGGCGCGACTGAGCATTATCACGTGGAGGGATTGACCCAGGTCGAGTTCGGACTACAGACCCTTTATCAATACAACAGCAGCAAGAAGATCTTTCAGGACGTCTATTCCATGTGGGTCGAGAATCTGCGGGTGGATTTTTCCTACACGACCGTCAATGTTTATGTCACCAATGAGTATCCGCAAGACAGCTGCGAGTTCAGGGCCACCATGGCCCACGAGGATCGACATCTAGAGATCCATCACCGCATCTACGAGAAGTACCAAACGATCCTGCGGGAAGCGGTGGTGGCCGCTAAGGATATCCCGCTGGTGAACCATCCCGTTTCCGCCGGATCCGTGGCGGAGGGGAAGGAAAAGATCGCGGCCATCCTTTCGGGGGTGACGGATCCGGTGTTCCAGCAATTCCGGCAGGAACTGAGCGACGAAGAAGCGGCGTTGGACACGCCGGAAAAGTACGACGAGTTAAAAAGCGAATGCCAGCATTGGTGACGGTTTTACACCTTTTTAACATTGAAAAAGCATCCCCTCGTTATAATCCAAGCCATTAATAGATTGGAATTTTCCCGAGGACTTGATGAAACAAATTTTTGTTGTGGAAGACGAGAAGGACATAGTAGAACTTCTCACCTATAACTTAGAAAAAGACGGTTATCGTGTTCTGTCGGAGATGGATGGCGAGGCCGCGCTGAAAAAGATCCCCGAAAAAATGCCAGATCTGGTCCTTCTGGATCTCATGCTCCCTAAAGTTGACGGCCTTACCATCTGCAAAACCCTCAAATCCAATCCCAAGACCGCGCATATTCCTGTGGTGATGTTGACCGCCAAGGGGGAAGAGTCCGACAAGATAGTGGGGTTGGAATTGGGCGCGGACGATTACATGACGAAGCCCTTTTCGGTGAAGGAGTTATTGGCACGGGTGCGGGCGGTATTGCGGCGCTTCAGCAAAGCGCAGGAAGGGGAGCCGATCCAAAAATTCAAGGATCTCACCTTGAACCGGACCCAACACGAGGTGGTTTTGAAGCGCCGGAAGCTGGACCTGACCGCGAAGGAATTCGAGCTTTTGGACTATTTCTTGACCCACGCCGGCCGGGTCCTTTCCCGCGATGTCCTTTTGAATAACGTTTGGGGCTATGATTATTTCGGTACGACCAGGACCGTGGACGTGCATGTCAGACGCTTAAGGGAAAAAATAGGCGTCTATGAGAAACATATCCAAACCGTGAAGGGTTACGGTTATCTATTTAAAGAAGAAGTCTGAAAGACTTAACAAACGGCATGGGAACAGTGATTAACGCAGATGAACGCGGATAAAAATTTAAATCTTTTGGTTTAACCTTTAAATCTCTTTAATGTCGAAACCAGATATCATTCTTTAAGCCTTATCTGTGTTAATCCGCGTTCATCATTGTTACTGAAAAGGTTTATCGATGAAAACATCCACCCGTTTTTTATGGATCGCCGTTCTATTATTGCTTTTCGCCATCGTTCTCTCCGCTTGTTTCCATTTTTTAAGTTGGCCCGGTGTTCTTTTCTTTTTTGCGGGGATATTTGTTTGCCTCGGTTTTAATTTTATCCTGTCGCCTCTTCGCGGCGGCAATTCCCCGGCGGACCTATCCCAACAACCTTCAAGCGGGGCAGGCGTTCCGGCGGATGATGAACGGGATGTCTATATCCCGGGCCGTAATTTCGACGAGATGCTCCGCCGTCTCGGCTCCCATGAGTCCATGATCAACGTAATCCTCAACAGCATGGGCGAGGGTGTGCTTCTGCTTAATCAGGCGGATAGGGTGGTTTTGATGAATCCTTCCGCCGAGAAGATCTTGGACATGAGCGAAAAAGACGGGATGGGAAAGCATTATCTCGAAGTTGTGCGGCATCCCGTTTTGGCCGAGCTATTAACGAACTCCAAAACCGGAAAGGTCTCGAGCGGGGAGATCGATTTCGCGGGCAAAGACGAGCGGACCTTCGCGGTCAGTGTGGCGGCGATCCGAATGGGCCAAGAGCCTATCCTGGGCCAGATCGTCGTACTGTCCGACATCACTTCCATGAAACGACTGATGAAGATGCGGACGGAATTCGTGGCCAATGTTTCCCATGAGCTCAAGACTCCTTTGACCGCGATTTTGGGTTATGTGGAAACCCTTCTGGGCGGAGCCTTGGACGACAAAAAGAACCGTGGTCTATTTCTCGGTAAGATCTCCGACCAGGCACAACGACTTCACGCCTTGATCGCCGATGTCCTGGAACTCTCCAAGATCGAGAGCGGGATGTTCATTACCTCGCTGGAGCCGATGGATCTGTCCGAGGTCGCAGCCCAAGCGGTCGAGGTTTTAAAAGCGAAGGCGGAAACCAAAGGCATCGCCCTTTCGCAGGAGATCCCGGCTGGCATCCGCGTGACGGCCCATCGGGAAGGGCTCTTTCATGTCTTTGAGAACCTGCTGGATAACGCCATCAAATATTCGCCTGAGAAGAGTCTGGTCCGTATCTATTCCAAGACATTGTCTGATGGACGGGTAGAGTTTTCGGTGGAAGACCATGGATCGGGTATCCCCAAGGAAGTTCAATCCCGGGTGTTCGAACGGTTTTTTCGGGTGGATGTTTCCCGAAGCCGTGAGGCGGGTGGGACCGGGTTGGGACTCGCTATCGTGAAGCATCTCGCGGAAAAAATGAGGGGTGAGGTTTCGCTTCAAAGCGAGGCTGGCAAGGGCAGCACTTTTACTTTCACGCTTCCGGGAACGTCTAACAAAAATTAAACTTTGGAACAGTGATGAACGCAGATACACGCAGATGGATTTACACCGATAAGGATTATGCTTTAGCCGCAAATTAGCGCGAATTGACGTGATTGGTTTAGCTGTATGTCTGTCATCGTGGAAGGCCCAAAGGGCCTTCAAGCTTTCGCACTGGGACAATGTCCCTCAGGAAGCGGAGAAAATTTATTTTCTCCGTTCTGGGGACTGGTCCCAGCTCACGATGAGAGGTGCCATATCTGCGTTCATCATTGTTGCATAGACTACTGTTCGTAAGTTTTATCCACGGAGGATCACTTGTTCCTGATCAAAAACGTTCTGCTTAAAAGATCCCTGGCGGAATTCATCGGTACTTTCACGCTCGTGTTCGCCGGATGCGGCAGCATCATGGTCGTCGAAAGGTTCCCGGGAAGTCTTTCTCCTTCGGTCATATCCGTTGTTTTTGGTCTGGCGGTCGCGGTCATGATCTACGCGGTGGGGCATGTCTCCGGCGCGCATTTCAACCCCGCGGTCACCCTGGCCTTTGCCGCCGCGAGACATTTTCCTTTCGAGGAAGTGTTGGCCTATTGGTTATCCCAGTTCGTGGCGGCCTTCGCCGCCATCGCCACGCTTGGTGTCATTCTTCCTGCTGGAAAATCCTACGGCGCTACGACTCCCTCAGTCCCCTTATTACAGGCTTTGTCTTGGGAAATTATCCTGACCTTTTTTCTCATGTTCGTCATCGTCGCAGTGGCTACGGATACTAAGGCGGTGGGCACAATGGCGGGCGCGGCGATCGGGGGTACGGTCATGTTGGGAGCTTGGATAGGCGGGCCTGTTACGGGCGCTTCCATGAATCCAGCGAGGTCGTTGGCGCCTGCGCTGTTCGAGGGACGGTTGGATGTGATGTGGATCTATATTGTGGGACCCTGTATCGGAGCTGTTCTTGCCGCTTTATTTTATGAAGCGATACGGCTTACTCCCGCCAATGGAAAAAGCAAAAGGAAATAGGGCATGAAAAAGATCCTGTTCCTTTGTGTGGCGAATTCCGCGAGGAGCCAAATGGCGGAGGGCCTGGCTAAGCATCTGTTCGGCAACAAGGCTCTCATCCAAAGCGCTGGGTCCAAGCCCTCGAAGGTCAATTCCTTTGCCATCCAAGCTTTGGGGGAGATCGGGATCGATATTTCATGCCAACGGTCTAAATCGGTAGATGAGATCGACCCTTCCACGGTAGAAACAGTCATCACCCTTTGCGCCGAGGAGGTCTGTCCGGTCTTCTTAGGGCAAGCAGAGCGCCTGCATTGGCCTCTGCCAGACCCAGGTCTTGGAAAGAATAACGATGAAGAAAAGCTCCAAAGTTTCCGGGAAGTGCGCGATGAGATCCTTCGTAGGTTGAATGAATTTCGAGAAAAATCGGCTAGATAGATCCGTTGAAGGTCATTGACGTTCTTTAAAGATGTTCTGAATATTCCCTCGAACAAAAATTCTGATCGCCCCTTGACCCTGGACTATGGTACGGAGTCTATATTGCGCGAAGGATGGGAACTGTGGAACTGACCATCGGGAGTTTGGCGAAGAAGGCCAAGCTCAACCTCGAAACGCTGAGATATTACGAACGGAGGGGTTTGTTGAAACCCGTCCGCCGTACAGCCTCGGCTTATCGGCTTTATGACGAAGAGTCCTTCAAACGGTTGAATTTCATCCGACAGGCGCAAGGCCTTGGATTTTCTTTGAAGGAGATCCTGGAGCTTTTGAGCTTGGAGGCCCTTTCACCGCGTGCCTGCGGAAAGGTCCTGGTGAAAGCGAAAGCCAAGGCCCTCCAGATACGTGAAAAGAGGGAAGCCTTGAAACGGATGAAGGACACTTTAAATCGTCTGATCGAGAATTGCCGATGTGGGAAGACAAGCGGTTCCTGCCCTGTATTAAGTTGTTTCTCTGAAAGGGAGGAATACCATGGAAAATGTTAAAGATGTCGTAGCGCAAGAAGGCGGCTGTTGCGGCGGTTGTGGTTCCGGTTGTGAATGCGGCGACGGATGCTGCTAAGGTCGATCAAGTGATGACCCAGGGGAGGCTTTGTGAAAGGTCTTCCCTGGGATTCACTCTTTGTAAATGAACGAGTTAATTTTTTTAAGCCGGGTTGTCATCCGAGTGGGTCTCGGTCACCGCTGAGATCTCCAAGGCTAACGCGCTTTTTTCCGCGGCTGAGGAATCCTTCAAAATTTTTTCGACCTTCTCACGGATCTCCTTGGCGATGGAAATAGGCGACCGGCTTCCATGGACGGAAGTGAACCCGAATTCTTTCTGCAGGTGCTCGAAAACCCTGTGTAGTTTGCCCTGGTACTTGATGAAATTGTCGTACATCCCGCCTACCCGCTGAATATCCATGCCGGATTCCCAATAGTCCAGGAACCCGCGCTTTTGGAAATTGCGTTCGGCGAGTGTCTTGGGATTCACGTTCAAGTAAAAGACCGCGTCCGGAACCAAGGCGAAGCCGTAAAGCTCTTTGAGCCAATCCATGGACGAACCCCGGACGATATCCCGGGCCATCAAGGTATAAATGTAACGGTCGGCTAACACCACAAAGCCGGCCCTCAAAGAGGGAAGAATGACCCTTTCCAATTGATCGGCGAAGTCGGTGGCGTAAAAAAGGTTCAAAGTGATGGCGTTCAAGGTATTGCCGCGCATGGCTTCCGCTAGGACTTCGCCCACGAGTTCCGAGCGTTTCAAGCCGACGACCGCAGTCGGATAGCCTTTGCGTTCCAGCCAGTTTTGCAGAAAATTGATCTGGGTCGAGCGTCCCGCGCCATCCGAACCCTCGATGACGATCAGGGTGCCTTTTAATAAAGAAGGGTCCACATTCGGAAGGCCTTTTCCATAAAAGCGTTTGGTTTTCATAAGCCGCCTCTTTTCTGGGCTTTCAATTTAAAGTTCTTGAGATTGATGAGTTTTTTGACCATGTCGCGCATGAGAGCTTGCTGCTCCTCCGAGGGAAGGGCGGCGTCCACCCTTTCGGCAGGGAACTCCTTGAAGATGCGTCCGTATTCTTCGTAGATCCTTCCCTGAAAGATCTTGAAGGATTCGTAAGGGTCCTTGGAAAAATTCATGTCCATACCGGCTTCGTGGTACTTCAGGGAAGGACGCCCATCCAAAATGCGGCCCAGAGCCGTTTCCAGCGGAAGCTCAAAAAAGAATGTGATGTCCGGTTTGCGGGCAAAGCGGTACAGCTTACGCAGCCAGTCCTTGTCACAGCCCCGCACGGAGTCGCGGGCAAAAGCGGTATAAACGTAGCGGTCCGCGAGGACCAGATAGCCTCCTTTTAAAAGGGGCAGGATCTGACGTTCATAGCGGTCGGCGAAGTCAGTAGCGTGAATGAGAGAAAAGGTGGTGGGAGTCAAAAGCTTTTTCTTTTTGCCTTTGCGGGTCGCCTGTCGGACCAGCTCGGATGAGTTCCACTCAGTGAAAAACACCTTGCAGCCCTCCAGCTCGAGCCAGCGTTTTAAAAGACGGATCTGGGTGGACTTGCCTGAACCGTCGAGTCCTTCCACCGCGATCAGTTTGCCTTCGATCTCTTTTGTTTTAGCCATGATCTAACCCCTTTGTAACAATGATAAATCAATGGAACAATGATTAACGCAGATTAACGCAGATAAGGCTAAAAGAATGATCTCTGGTTTCGGCATTAAAGGTTAAACCCAAAGATTAAATATTTATCTGCGTTTATCAGCGTCCATCCCTGTTCCAAAGCTTTAGCCTGATTTCTTAAAAACGATTAACAAGCCGCCTTATCTTGATTTTGGTTTTGGCAAAATTCATCAATAAACACACCTTTAAACCCGTTGCTTTTAAGTAATTAATACATTGAGCGCTGTGAACAGGGGACAATTCTTCAACGGTTTTTAATTCGATCAATAAACAGTCTTCTACCAACAAGTCGGCAACGTATTCTCCAACGATAACTTTGTTGTATCGAATGGTGATTGGATGTTGCTGTTTAACGCTTAAACCCGCTTGAGCTATTTCGCAAGCCAACGCATTTTCGTAAACTTTTTCTAAGAATCCAGCACCGAGAGTGTTACTGACCTTGAAGGCGCATCCAATGACCTTTTCAGCAATGCTATTAATGGTGGTTTGGCTCTCGAGTTCCAAGGTGTTATCTGCGTTCATCATATCTTTCCTTTTCTTTGTTTAAAATTTAAGATTTTGACTGCTCTGGTTTAACCAATTTCTTTTATCGGCGTTTATCTGCGTTCATCCCTGTTAATAAGCTTTAGCTCCTTACGGCGAATTTAACTTTGAAAACCTTTTCGAAAAGATCTGATTTTTTTAGCAGGGCCCATTTCTCCAACCCCATGTCGCCTCGGCCTATCAACTTGATGGAGAAGTGCGGGCGTTTATATTCGACCCGCAGGGACCTCACCTTGGACGAATGATCGTGATCCGCAGCGACGGCGACCCGAACCAAAGCAGCCAGTTTGGACACGAGGACCCCGTCCTTGGGAGAGA
>CAYXYA010000079.1:0-8020 GCA_964469185.1 uncultured bacterium
CTCAAAAAAATGGGCGCCAACATCCAACCTACGGAGGATGGCTGGGTCATCAAGGGTCCAGCTCCATTGAAAGGTTGTCAGGTCTCTTCCGGCGGCGATCACCGCATCGCGATGTCCATAGCCGTCGCGGCGCTCGTTGCGCAGGAACCGACGACTATCCTTGATACTGAAAACATCACCACCTCTTTTCCTAACTTCGAGGAACTTTTGAAACGGGTGACGAGGTCATGAGCAAAGTTGTCATCGTCGCGATCGATGGTCCCGCGGGCGCGGGCAAAAGCAGTGTCGCCAAGACATTGGCTAAAAAACTCGCCTATCTTCATATCGACACCGGGGCCATGTACCGGTCTGTTACCCTGGCCGCCTTGAGACAAAAAACCGATCTCAAAAGCGACGCGGCGCTGGAGAAGATCGCCAGAGAGTCCCAAATCGAGCTCAAACCCGGAGAGAAAGAGAACAAAGTTTTCTTGAATGGGGAAGACGTCAGTAAAGAGATCCGCACTCCCGAGGTCACACAGGCTTCCGCTCACATCGCCAACTGCGTGCCGGTCCGCAAGATCCTTGTCGCCCGCCAGCAACAGATGGGCCGTGTCGATAGCGCGCCCTATGGCGGCGCGGTCCTGGAGGGCAGGGATATTGGTACGGACGTGTTCCCTGACGCCCAGTACAAATTTTTTCTGGACGCGTCAGTGGAAACGCGGGCCAGACGCCGCTTGAACGATCTCATCAAGGCCGGGGTCAAGAGTACATATGAAGAAGTTTTGGCCGAGGTTCAGGCCCGAGACGATAGGGACTACAAGCGAGAGGTGGGCGGCCTTCGAAAGATACCGGACTCTATCATCATGGACCATTCGGATCTGACGGTGGAACAATCCGCCGAGGAACTTTATCAGTACATTCAAAAACATCCCAAATTCTAAGGAGAAAAATATATGTTCTTAAGTAAGGGGCGGCGTTACCTGGAAACGCTGATTTTTGTAGCTGGATGGATGGCGCTCGGGTTATTTCTTCACCCATATCTTCTTCAGTGGCTGCCTTCTACAGATCTGTTTCAAAATCAAGCGTACTTATTGTTAGGCGTCCCTCTGGCCATCATTTTTCAACGGATTGTCCGGGCTCAACCGGTGGTTTCCGCTTGGGTTGCTGAGGCTAAAGAGTTTCGTCTTGATCGATCGGGTTTCTTGATCGCCTTTCTATTGGTGGTCATCCCTATCCCATTTCTTTACCAAAAAATATCCGAAGGCAATTCGGGTTGGATACTAGTAGGAGTGATCTGCCTGATAGGGAGTCTTCCAGCCGCTTTCGCCGTGCGAAATTTCAAAAAGAGCAAACTCAAAGAACTTCTCCTCTGTGTCGCCGTTGCCGGAACCCTCGGTTGTTTAATACTCTTCGGCCGTCTTTATTATTCCCGACAGTTAACGCTTGTCCCTTCTTTTTCAATTTTAATCCTGTTTTTTAACTATTTAGTCATTCAATTTAACATGAGTTTTATCGTTGAAGAGGTCGTCTTCCGCGGTGTGTTGGATTCCCATCTTTATCGTTCTGGAGAAACCGGATCGTGGTTTTCAGCGATTTTTCTTTCGGTCTTGTGGGGATTGTGGCACTTGCCATTTTTTATGTTTGTGGGCGTTCAGGGTGGTAATTTGCTGGCGGCAGGAATATTTTACGCAGTCAATTGCGCTTTCATCGGCGTCCCGATGTCTCTCTATTGGAGGCGAAGCGGAAACCTTATCGTTCCGGCTATGGCGCATGTTTTTATTGATGCCGTCTCTTATTTATTTATCAAAGTGTGAAGAGAAAGAATATGAATTTATATAAAAGGAGCCGTTCATGAAAAAATTCTCGAGTAAGTTGATCGGTATTTTGACCGTTTTGGCGGTGTTGGGATGTCTAAGTCTTTTATCAGCGAACACTCCGGCAAAAGAAAAACAAATCGCCAAAGACACGAAAAAGGCTTCTGTCAATATCGCCGGCATGGGCACGGTCGACACCGGGGTTTATAGCGAAATCCATATCTCGGGTTCGGGTAGTCTAAAGGGGACCATCATAACCAATACTCTTGGGGTCTCCGGTCAGGCTTCCAGCGCCGGAAAGATCACGGCCGAAACGATCGATATATCGGGTGCCTTTTCAACGATGGATGATCTTTCGTCCAAGAAGTTGAATGTGGCCGGTAGTTTTAGCGCCGGTAAGAATGTGAACGCGGAAACCGCCTCCTTTTCCGGCGCGGCCTCGGTCGCCAGGAACTTGAAAAGCTCCAAGGTGAGCTCGGCAGGCACCCTTTCGGTCGCGGGAGACGCTCAACTGGGTGATCTATACATGGACGGAAGTATTCACATCACTGGAAAAACAACCGCGAAAGAGATCGTCATCAAATTAAGCGGGGAATCCACTCTCGCGTCGGTTCATTGCGTGAGCATCGAGGTGAAAGAGTCAACGTCCTACAAGTGGCTGGAATGGTTTTCAAGCGCGCGGAAAAATCATCTCGTGGCCGACACGATCGACGCTGCAATGGTCCATTTGGAACAAACGGACGCCAAGTTAGTCCGTGGAAACAATATCAAGATAGGGAAGAGCTGTAAGATCGACCTGGTCGAATATACGGGCACCTACGAAGCGGATAGTGACGCGAAAGTCGGGAAGGTCGTAAAAAAATAAACCAAAGTGGTTATGGGAGCCGATTTGAATAAATCTCGCCGTTATTTGGAAACCGCTGCCTTTATATTCGGATGGATGTTTTTAGGTGTGTTATTGCATTTAGGTTTTATCTACCTTCAAAGCACTAATTATTTGCTTCAAGCCTGGGGCTATTTATGGATCGGTATTCCGCTCACCCTTTATTTCCAATTAGTTGTCCGAAAGGAATCTCTCACAAGCATTTGGGTAAGAAAAGAATCCAAATTTCGCTTGGACATCTTCGGAATAGTCATCGCGCTTTGTCTGATCACGGTTCCCGCGCAGATATTAATAAAGAACCTTACCAGTGGCGATTGGGGCGAAGCAGTCATGATGGTTATCAGTATATTGGGCTGTTTTGCGGCCGCTTTTGCCATTCGAGGGTTCAGCCGTTCGAATTTAAAAGACCTCGGTTTCTGTCTTCTTCTCTCGGTCGTTTTGGGTGGACTCAATTTATATTCGGGGATCACCCAAAAAATCATCGATCCATCATTTTCTACGTTCATTCAATTCTTGCGTTTTTTTGTCATCAATTTTTCATCTTTGTTCATTATCGAAGAGAATATTTTTCGTGGAATGTTGGACTCCCATTTATACAAGGAGGGTGAGTCCGGTTATTGGTTATCCGCATTTTATGTTTCAATATTGTGGGGCTGTTGGCATTTGCCCCTTTTAGTATTTCAAGGACTTCAAGGTTCGAACTTGTTCATGGCTGGTCTTCAAATCCTCGGCCTGACATTAGTAACCGGTCTTCTTTTCTCGATTTTGTGGAGGCGAACCGGCAATCTCATCATTCCCGGAATTCCTCATGCCATCACGGACGCTGTCGGGAATTTAATCGTGGGTTTAAAACTGTAAACATGGAGGAGGAATTGAAGATCTATCGCCGCTACTTGGAAGCCGCACTCTTTGTCGGTCTCTACATGACGATCGGCTGGTATTTTCACCTCGACGCCAATCTTTATTTGATTCTGGGCATTCCTCTGACGATCGTCTTCCAATTATTCATCCGCCGCCAACCGATCGTCACTCTATGGGTGAAAGACGCAGCGAAATTCGAATTGAACTCTCGAGGGCTTATCATTGCCTTTCTTTTAGCCATTGGCGCCATCGGCCTCTTTTTCAAGCTCTTCTCGCAAGTGCCTCTTGGCCAAAATCTCTGGTTCGGGGTCTGTATCTTAGGGGCTATTCCAGCCGCCTTTTGCATCAGGCTGACGAATAAAGAAAAATTAAAAGATGGTTTTTACTGCCTGACCACCGCTGGCGCCATTGGCTGTGCCATCATGGTCGTTAACGGATTGGCGAACCACATTCCCATGACCCCGTCTCTTTCCATGATCCCTAAATTTTTAGGTAACCTGCTGGCCCTGTTCAACGTATGTTTCGTGATGGAAGAAGTCACCTTTCGTGGTGTCTTGGACTCGCATATTTACCGCGCGGGGGAATCCTGTTCATGGCTTTCGGCTATCTTTATTTCAGTCCTTTGGGGTTTGTGGCACTTTCCGCTAACGGGAACCCAGGGAACGACAGCGCCTCTGCAAACGGCGGGGTTGTTGATCCTCATTCATACTGTTATCGGTGTTCCCTTGTCTTTGTTTTGGCGGCGTAGCGGAAATTTGGCCGTGACAAGCTTTAGCCATGCGTTCATCGACGCATTTCGTAACATGCTATTTCAATAATCATTAGGGGAGTTGTTGCATGACAATAAAAAGAATTCTGATTTTATTTATCACGATTACCTTCGTGTTTGCGATTGCTTATGCGGGTTCATCCAATAAAACCATCGCGGAAAAAGCGGAAGACGTCCAGCCGTTGAAGGTTGGGGATTCGATCCCCGACGGTACCGTAAAAACGATGGATGGCAAAGAGGTCAGTCTCAGATCGCTGATCCAAAAGCCAACCGTCCTTATTTTTTACCGGGGAGGCTGGTGCCCCTATTGCAGTACCCAAATGGGGCAACTGGTGAAACTAGAACCCAAACTGCTCAAAATGGGATTCCAACTTTTGGCGATTAGCGCCGACCGACCTGAAAAGCTCAAGGAAAGTTTGAATAAACAGCACGTCAACTACACATTGCTTTCAGACAGTCCGATGAAAATGACCCAGCAATTCGGTTTGGCTTTCAAGTTGAGCGATAAAACTCTCAAGGATTACAAGGATTGGGGCCTTGACGTAGAGGGCGACTCGGGACAGAAGCACCACATATTGCCGGTTCCGGCAGCGTATTTGGTGGACACGAAGGGTATCATTCGTTTTGCGTATTACAACCCTGACTACACCGTACGCATCAAGCCGAAGACCCTGTTAAATGCGGCTAAAAAAATGGCATCCACAAAGCGATCAGCGAACAAATGATCGGGCCTTGTGTTCATCTTTTCGCGCATTGACGTGAAAAGATTCTGCTGTTAGCTTGTCTTTACACCACCCATTCAAATAATTCAGGAGAGGAATATGGCGACTCAAAAAGACCTTTCGTTCGTGAATGTTAAACTGCTTGATGAAAAACTCACCGCTCTGGAAAAAGCCAGGAACTGGACCCCGCGGGTCGTCTCCAAACTCGAGGCCCTCATCAATGACCCAGACGATTTCACGCTGTTGCGGGTCAACCCCATCAAGTTCGGGACCGATAAAGGCATTGCCGAAAGAGAAGCCATCGACCTTTTCCTCTATGCGTCTAAATTGGGTATTTTCAAGATGGAATGGCAGGTACTTTGCCCATCATGCGGGGACACCGTGGAAAGTTTCGGAGCCCTCAGCAGCGTCCACAGCCACTATTTCTGCCAGATGTGCCACCTGGAAAGCGAGGTCCATCTCGACGACTATATCCAGATCAGCTTCACAATCGTGCCGACCATACGGGATATCAAGTACCACCATCCGGAAGACTTGAGCGTCGAGGATTTTTATTTCAAATACCACTTCAACCAGACCGCGCATTTTCCAAACGGCCCGACCTTTTTGGAGGCGGGTGCTCAGTTCTGCAAGGGTCTTTCATATCTCCAGCCGGGCGAGAACAAAAAATTCGAGGCGGATGCCGTGGAGGGAGTGTTCCTGTGCCATGACTTGATCTGTAACGCCGGATTCATGCTTCCCGTGACCGGTACCAAAAAAGCTGAAACTCAAACCATCAAGGCGGTTTTGAGGGATGGAAAGTTCATCCTTTCCCAAATCGAAGCCGCCCCAGGCAAGATCGTTTTTGAGATCGAGAACACGATGAAGATCAAGGAATCCATCTTGATCCTTCTGCTTCCGCCTGACAAACCCAACGTTCTGCTCGTGTTCGAGCCCTTCCTGACCGGCAACAAACTTTTGACATCCCAAACCTTCCGTGATCTTTATAAATCCGAGACCGTCGGAGGCATCGGCGTCAGGGACTTGACCCTCCTTTTCACCGACCTCAAGGGTTCCACCGCCATGTACGAACGTATCGGCGACCTCAAAGCATTCTCATTGGTCCAGCAGCATTTCGATCGGCTGGGCAAGTCGATCGCCGCCAATAACGGCGCCATCGTCAAGACCATCGGGGACGCGGTCATGGCTTCCTTCGAGAAATCCTCGGACGCGGTCCGTGCCGCGGTCGAAATGCTCAAGGAGATCGAGAGTTTTAATCATGAGAACGGAGACAAGGAGATCATCCTCAAAGTGGGCATCCATCGGGGCGCTTCTATCGCGGTCACATTGAATGAACGGCTCGATTATTTCGGCCAAACCGTCAATATCGCGGCACGGGTACAGGGATTGGCCGATGCCGAGGAGATTTACGTCACCAAAGAAGTTTTCACTTCGCCGGATGTCGCAGGGATCTTGAAGGGCTTGAACGTCGTTCCCGAAATGGCGACCTTGAAGGGGATCCAAAAGACCATGCAGGTTTACCGCATCACCCATCCTGGTATGGAATCGCCCCGTAAAAAAGAAGAGCGGTCCGTTTTGACCGCTGGATCATCCCATTCTGGTTCGGGTTTCGGTAAGGTTTTCGCCCTGGCAGGAATTGTGGCTGCGGCAGGCGCGGGTTTTTATTACGAGGTCTACCTGCCCGACCAGCAAACCAAGTTGGTCCAGGAGGAACAACTCCGCGTCGCATCCTCTAGACTGAAAGAAGTTCTAGGCAAGCTCGACGCCCAGGCCGATGAGGAACTAGCGAAGAAAGCCGCGGAAGCGAGGATCCCTAATTGTCCGTTGATCTTGCCCCTGCTTGATAAGTCGAAAAAGATCACACCG
Source organism: uncultured bacterium (assembly GCA_964469185.1). Taxonomy (GTDB): domain Bacteria; phylum Oederibacteriota; class Muellerivitia; order Muellerivitales; family Muellerivitaceae; genus CAYXYA01. The sequence continues at coordinate 6,895 of CAYXYA010000079.1, forward strand.
GTCGGCAGTTATTTGAGTTATTTGGCTATGAAACGGGCGGCGAATCTGCCTGAAACCGTATTCAAGATGACCAACGGGTGGGAACGGTTCAACGCGCTCAATCTGTTCGGGGAGAATCCAGCGCCTCTTTCAATTGTTAAAAAGGACCTTCCCGCGGGTTTTGACGTGACAGATGTAGGGGAGGGGCAGTATGTGAAGACTTCGAGCGGCTATAAAGTCACCTTGAAGTTCTCTGGCAGTCACGCTGAAAAGAAATATACGAAGACCTTCGGAAAAAAAGAGTCTTCACCTGGTTTCGGATTGGATGGCCGCTCGCTTGCTGGAATGGGCGGGTATCCATCCCAGCATCGATCAAAAAGCCTATCTGGCGAAATCGCTATATAGTGATGACGATGACTTCTTGCGCGGCCCGAAACTGGAAGGCATTTTCCACGCCTCTGAGACCAAAGTTCCTGTCGGCTCAAATGCTGGTATAGCCACGGCGAAATAAAACCCCGAGAGGCGGCCTTATCAAAATCCCATCAGTCGAATCCATCGCGAAAATGATCGATCACTCCTTGTTGAATCCCACCGTGACAGATCAAGTCTTGTTGGAAGGTATTGAAGTCGCCAAAAAATATAAAGTCGCCTCGGTTTGCATCAAACCGTACTTCGTTTCCAAAGCGGCGGAATTGCTGAAAGGTTCCGGCGTAGCGGTTGGTACGGTTATCGGGTTCCCTCACGGGGGACACACGACTTCGGTCAAGGTGATGGAATCGCTCCAGGCCATCAAGGACGGTGCGGTTGAGTTGGACATGGTGGTCAATATCGGCCAGGTCTTAAGCGAGGATTGGGCGAGCGTCGAGGCGGACATCCAGGCGGTTGTCGGTGTATGCAAAGCCAATCACGCCCTCAGTAAGATCATTTTCGAGAACTGTTATTTAGAAAACAAACACAAGATCAAGCTCTGCCAGATCTGTGAAAAGGTCGGGGCCGATTTCGTAAAAACCTCTACGGGTTATGGTACTAGCGGCGCCACGAATGAGGACTTGAAGCTGATGCGTGCCAATGTTTCGGCCAAGGTTCAAGTGAAGGCAGCCGGCGGTGTTCGCACCCTGGATCGTTTGTTTGAAGTAGCGGAATTGGG
>CAYXYA010000080.1:0-8019 GCA_964469185.1 uncultured bacterium
AAACATCTAGCTCGCTCCACCCATCCCCCAGTGGGGCCCTTTCGCTTGCTCTTCAGGGATTCGATCCGGCTTTGGGTCGGGGTCTTCGTTGGAGAAGGTCGGGGGTTTTAAAATCTTTAAGTCTTTAAAAACACCCTGCCCCTTTCCTCAAAAGCCCCAGCCAGATGGCCCGCCGGGATCTTCTCCAGTGAGCGAAAGGGCCCCATACCGACCTTCCATAAGGCAGTCATAGGGGTCGGTATAGTACCGATCTCAATATTTCCTAATTTGAAGATCGGCACACTGGGGGATGGGTGGAGCGAAACAGAGGTCCTCACAAACGATCTTACAAAACCCCCTAGATGGATGAGGGCTGGAGAGGGAAGGGGCAAAAAAGAAAACTGTTCCTTGTGTTTTGGCTGGAAGGTCGGCCTGCGGCTAATTTTTTTTCGAGATTTTTTCCAGGGGCAGAACTTTCAAATAGTATTCAATGGTCTTAAAGGGTCTCTCCATCGTGCGCTGCAGATATTCCGAAACCGTGAGGAACAACTCCCGCGAGAACTCGGATTTCAACTTCACGATGTGGATCTTCGCCATGGATAGGCTTTTGAGTTTCTTCAAGACCTCCAGCGACATGGGCGTCACCTTCAACCGGGCCGGACCGGAGGAACAGCAATTCTCGCAGAGCGCCCCTCCTCGGTGCGGGATCAAGAAGGCTTTCTTGCGTTCCAGCGGTTCGCCGCACTCCGCACAATTCTCCAGTTCCAACGGATAACCCAAGAGGTCGAGAAGCTTGAGCGTGAAAGCCGTGAGCAGCGCCTCGCTGTCCTTCGCGTTCTCCCTCATGGCGCCCAGCGTCTCCTTCAACAGCGCGTAAACTTCCGGATGGGATTCCGCCTCTGGCATGGCCTGAGAGAGGACCTCGGAAAAAACCTGGAGCACCGTGATGGTCTGAAAATCTTTTTTGAGGTCCGAGTAGCCGTTCAGGACCTTCGCCTGGATCAAAACATAGAGCGTGCCGCTGGCTTTCTTGTGCAGGGAAAAAGCGGACTCAGTGAAAAGGTCGATGGAGGAAGCGAGCTTGCTCTTGGGTTTGCGGATGCCCTTGACGATAGCCCTCACCCTGCCCAGTTGGAGGGTATAGAGCTGGACGATCTTATCGGCCTCGGCGTAGTTCGTGGCGCCCAGGACGAATCCGCGGGCGGGAATAAAATTCAAATTTAGGCTTTCTCTTCAAGTTGGAAGGCGACGGCCAGCGACGGCACGTAGATCGAGACCCCCAGGCCCAAGATCAATCCCACGATCAGATCGATCAAGCTGAATACCCACCCCACCCAGGGAATATGCGCTAAAGCGCTCAAAACCGCTGACGAAGCCAAAGAGAACACGAAGTAAATGATGAAGGCGAGAAGAAAGATCCAGATCACCCTGCCGCCGTTCTCCTTGCACTTGATCAAAGCTGATTTGATGGAATCGAAAATACCGTGGTCGTTCACCAGATAGGCTCCCGTAATGGATGCCGAGACGCCCAGGTAGAGGCATAAGAGGATCGAGATCAATGCGGCGGGGATAGAAAGCAAGATCATGATCCACCAGGATAATCCCAAGAGTTTGAGCAGCACAGCCGCGATCAAGGCGATCATCCCGCCCGCCCCGGAAACGCCTATAAAAATAAGCCCCCAACAGAGCTGGACTCCCATCATCGAGAACATGTAGCGCAATCCTGACTTAAAGAACCCCGGAAGGGAAAAATCCGTCCCATTTTTTTGGTGTTCCGAGAGTTGGCGGTAAACGGCGCCATCGAACAGAGAAGCCAAAAAACTCCACCAGGTGATGAAAAGTAAGAACAATCCGACCGCGATCACGACCCAATGAAGATCCATGAAATAACCGGACCAATTGAAATCTCGCGCGAAACCCTCGAAATTCTCCGGTCCCGACTTAAAACCGTTCCATAACGCCTGGATCAAGGGCCAAAAACCGATGAAAAGACAAAAAATAAAAGCGATCGCGTTCAAGATCAAATAGATGAAACGCAAAACAAGGATGGGCCAAAGGGCTACGCAGGATTCCCAGGCGACGCGGTATGACTCGGACAACGCGAGATAACTTTGAGATTTCGCCATCATTCCTCCTAGGTTTAGCGGAAGTTATTGAATTGAACGGCCACCTTGATGTCGGAAGCGGCGCGGATGAGCTGCATGGCCGCCTGCAGATCGTCCTTGGCCTTCCCCGAGACACGTACCTTCTCGTCCACGATGGAGGCCTGCACCTTGAGTTTGGAATCCTTGATCATTTTGACGATCTCCTTGCAGGATTCCATCGGCATCCCGCTGACGACCTTCACCTTTTGGGTCACCGTCTCGCCGAATGCCTTCTCCACCTTTTGGAAATCCATCGCCTTGGGCGAGAGATTGCGCTTGATGAACTTGGCGCGGAGGATATCGACCACCGCCGTCAGGCGGGACTCGTTGTCAGAAGCCAGGTCGATCTCTTTCGTGGCTTTTTTCAGCTCGATCTTGCTGATGCTGCCCTTGAAGTCGTACCTTTGGCCGATCTCCTTCAAAGCCTGATTGACAGCGTTGTCCACTTCCTGAAGATCCACTTCTGAGACGACGTCGAATGAATAGGTGTCCGCCATGATCCGCTCCTAAAGCTAAACTTTTTAACCGCCAAGTTCGCCAAGATCGCTAAGTAAAGCAGGAATGGGTTTTAAAAAATCATTCTTTGCGTACTTTGCGTTCTTCGCGGTAAAACTTAGCCGTTGGTCGTGTCCGTATCGGTCCCGGCCGGTAAAGTGAGCTCCATCACCTGTCCCGAAACACCCAGGACCCCCAGCGACTGGCCGTTGAACTGGATATCCACCCCGCCCGCGTTGCCGATCTTGAGCCTGAAATTCCTCACCGCCTGGTAGGTTCTCAACTCGCCCTCTTCCAGGTCGACCTCGGAGGTGGTCTTGCCGTCATCCATGATGATCTGCACCCAGGCCTTGTCCAGACCCTTGAGGATCAGATGCTGGTATTTATCCTCGACTTTGATGGGGGTATAGACGCCGGAGGATCCGGAACCGATCTCAACGGAAGAATGACTCCACTTGATCTTGTTCAGCGCGATCTGTCCGAAATAAACCGTCGCGCCGGCGATGCCCACGGCCGCAACAAAAGCCGCGGCCTGGACGAACCATTTAGCCCATTTGTTATCCCGCGCTCCCCTTTTTTGCTTGCGGAAAAAGGAGGGCTCCCGAAGAAAAGGCTCGGCATATTCCTCTTCCAAGTTTTCCAGCTCCGGGTCCTCGGACCGCTCAGGGCGGCGCATCACCGGCGGCAGATCCACGGCCGGACGCCAGCCGCCGCTCTTTTCCATCTCCGCCTCGATGTTCATCGGTTCGACGCGCATCTGTTCGGGCTGTACCTGGGCGTTGAATTGGCGGGTCATGACCGCCTGGTCCAAACCGACCATCTTGGCGTAGGCGCGGATGAAACTCTTGGAATAGGTCTGCGAGGGGAAAACATCAAAGCGGTCCTGCTCGAGAGATTCCAGGCACTTCACCGGGATCTTCGTTTTATCGGAGATGGTTTTGAGGCTGATCTTCTTGGCCTCGCGGGCGGACTTCAGGTCGGATCCTACACTCATTAAAAGACCACCCCTTCCACCACTTCCGTACCTTTTGGCGCGGCGAATTTGAACAGGCAGTCGCTCAGGCCCTTATTGAAAGAGAAGTTCGAGAACTTCGCGCGGCTGATGACCGACGGCGTTTCCATCTCCATCTCGTAAGGCCACCAGTCTTTTTTGTGGATGAAAACCCTCATGCGCTCGAACCCGGCGTTATCCGATAGAGGAACGAAGAGGAGCCCGATCTCGCTATCCGTGTTCTTGATGATGGAGACGCGGCTGATCTTGATATAGCGTTTCAGCTCTTTTCCCACTCCCAGGTAAAAGGGCGAGCTGTCCTTCTTTCCCTTCTTCTGCTGGTAGACCGTCTTCTGGGCCGGCTGGTACATCTGCATCAGGTCGTCGGTCACATATAAAAATTGCTCGGTGGGTTTGGTGTAGTGGACGTAGATGAGATTCGGCGATTTCATCTGGATGATCCCTCGGACGCTTTGTTCGGAGCCCGACAGGGTGTCTTTCATCTTCACTTCCAGGTCCATCTGAACGTCCTTGACGGACTCTTGGGCGTCCTCGACCTTTTGCGAGACTTCCGCCACCGACAGGTCCTTGGGCGCGGCCCAAACCAGTGACGCTGCGGCCAGGACCATCACCGATAAAAGAGAAAGGTTAGTTTTGGTTTTCATCGAAAGCTTCCTCATCGTCCAATGGCTCACCGGAAGCGAGTCCGGGCATCAGTATTTTCCGTGGTTTGTTGGCGTCCGCCGGCCCCACGATCCCCCTGAGTTCCATGTCATCGAGCAGACGAGCGGCCCTACTATAGCCCACCTTCAGGCGGCGTTGCAAAAAGGAGGTCGAGGCCTGCTTGGCCCGAACCACGATCTGCACCGCCTCGTCATAAAGTTCGTCCTGGGAATCTTCCGTCACCAGGTCCTTGTGTTTGCTCGCGGTCAGGTCGGCGGAATAGGAAGGCCCACCCTGAGCTTTCCAGAAATCCACTAAACGTTCGATCTCTTCCAAGGTCACAAAGGCGCCTTGAAGGCGAGAGGGTTTCGGCGCGCCCGGCGGCAGGTAAAGCATGTCGCCCCGCCCGAGCAGGGCCTCGGCGCCGTTCATATCCAGGATGGTGCGGGAGTCGACTTTGGAAGCGACCTGGAAAGCGATGCGTGAGGGGAAATTCGCCTTGATGATGCCCGTGATGACTTCCACGCTGGGACGCTGGGTAGCGAGGACGAGATGAATGCCGACCGCGCGCGCCATCTGCGCCAGGCGCGTGATGGATTCTTCCACTTGGTCCTTGCCGACCATCATGAGGTCCGCCAGCTCGTCCACCAAGACCACGATGTAGTACATGGGATAAACGTCCGTGTTACCAGCCTCGCGTTTAACAGCGACCTTGTCGTTAAAGCTGTCGATGTCGCGGGCGCCCATCTTCGCCAACTGGGTATAGCGTTCTTCCATTTCCCGCACCAACCACTTCAAGGCCAGGTGGGCTTCTTTGGAATCGTTCATGACCGGCAGGGCTAGGTGGGGCAACCCCTGATATACCGTCATCTCCACCCTTTTCGGGTCCACCAGCACCAACCGCATTTCTTCGGGTGTGTATTTAAAGATGAGGCTCGCGATGAGGGTATTCACGCAGACGCTTTTGCCCGAACCAGTCGAGCCGGCGATGATCACATGGGGCATTTCCTTGAGGCTTGCGATGAATGTTTCGCCGGTGATGTCTTTTCCCAGGGCCACTGAGAGTTTTTTCGACGCAGATAGGAATTCTTCCTGGGTGATGAGTTCTTTTAGGGTCACGACCCGGCCTTTGATATTGGGCACTTCGATACCCACCGTGGCCTTGCCGGGGATCGGAGCGACTACCCGCACTTGGCCGCACTTCAAAGCGAGCGCCAGGTCATCCGCCAGCGAGGCGATGCTGGTGATCTTCACGCCCGAAGCGGGCTGGACTTCATATTGGGTCACGGTCGGGCCAGGATTGATGCCCACCACCGTCGCGTCCACGCCAAAACTATTCAGCGTTTCCTTCAGGGTCCGGCTGATGCCCTCGAAATCCGCCGTGACCTTGTCGCCCGCGTCATCGGCGGTTTTGAGAACGTGGTAGGTCGGCAGTTTCCACTCGCGGATCACGCGGGGCGGTTTGACTTCTTCTTTTTCCTGTGGTGAGCGAGCATCGCGAGTCGAATCCACTTCTTCCTCGTCGGCCATTTCAATATTGGCGGCCTCCATCTTTTGCCGGACCGTCATGTGTTCGGCGGGGGGCTTCGCCTCAGCTTCCGCCATCGCGACCATATCGTCACCGTCATCCTCATTAGGTTCAGGCCCTGCCCCGAGGGACCCGGAGGGTCCCTCGATAGATTCCGGGCCTGCCCTGAGCTTGTCGAAGGGTTCGGCTTCACCCGTGAACAAAGCTTTCGAGGGTTTAGAACGTTTCTCAACCTTAGCCGCGGGCGGGGAAACTCGGGAACTGACGGTAGGCTTCTCTATAGGTGGAGGCGCAGAGGTAAAAACCTTCCCCTCATCCCCCAGTTTCTTGCGGGCCTCATCGGCGACTTTCTTCTCGTCTCGGCGGGCCATCCAATTCTTGATGGCCTTTTCGGTTCCCTCAAAAAGAGCGGCCAAGGCACTGAATCCATGTTCTTTGAACCAGACACCGCCGCGGGTAAAACCCTCCAACACGCCCTGAAGCCCTTTGATCAAATGCTCCTCGGTTTCCAAGAACCACATGGAAAGGACAAGGACCAGAACGCAGATGACAACTGTTCCAAAGCTCCCTAAAACCGGTTCCAACGGGGTCCCTATCCACTCCCCTAATTTGCCGCCCCACTTCACCCCTTCGCGCATTTCAGCGTCCGGCGCGATCACCCGGAATAAAGCACAGATCGAAAAGACGGATAGGATGAGTCCCACCAGCTTGAGACCAGACTTGGACAGATTCTCATCTCGATAACGAAGACGGGCTATATAGAAGAAAACCAATGGAAAAACCCAGGCACAAAGTCCAAAACTTAAATAGAGGAAATAAGAAACGTCCGATCCCAGATTCAATAACAAGTTGGGCTTGGTCGGTAAAAGACACAAAACAAGAAGAAAACTCACGCTTCCGGTGAGGAATACGGCTAGAAAGTGGTGGCGTTCGCGTTTAGACATGGAGTCCAGCCGAGAGTCGGATCATGAGTGAGAGGAAAGGGTTCATACTGAATTAAAGTATAACGATGAAATTAGGCTTTTTGAATACAAAAGTAGGCCATTCACGAGCAAAACCTTTGTAAAATAAATCGCTGTCCAATCAAAATCGCAACGGGAGCTCTCTTGTTTTTATCGATCGCCGTCCACGTCGTCCTTCCCGCCTTCCTCGTCATGGGGATGGGCTTCCTCGTCGCGAGATTTTTCCGCATCGACCTGAACACTCTCTCCAAGATCAACTTTTATATCTTCATCCCCGTCTTCATGTTCTACGGTCTCGTCTCCTTCAAGCAGGTCGCGGCCGAAGTGTGGCCCACCATCACCTTCAACCTGCTCCTGACCGTCTGCGCTTTCGCCGCCATGGCTTTCCTCGCGCGCGTCCTTAAGTTCACCGATAAGCTCACCGCCATTTCCATCGTCGCGGTCATGATCTTCAATTCCGCCAACTACGGCATCCCCGTCATCCAACTGGCGTACCAGGGCGAAGGTTTGAACATCCAGATCTTGACCATCGCCGTCATGAACATCCTGACTTTCACGGCGGGTATCTTTGTCGTAGCGGGTTGGAACGAGTGGCGAAAGGGTCTGCGGATCATCCTGAAACTCCCCATCCTCTATGCCCTGGTGGCCGCGCTGCTTCTGCGGACCTTCGACCTCACCTTGCCGACGCCCCTCATGAAACCCATCGAATGGACCGCGGACGGCATGTTATCCATGTCGCTATTAACGTTAGGGGCGCAGTTGGGGCAGGACGGCATCAATCTGAAACATCCGAGGGAAATTTGGATCACCGTAGCGGCCCGGCTTCTTATGGGACCCGCCATAGCCTTCATCCTCATTCAATTGCTGGGCTATCACGGGCTTTTGGCGAAGGTCTTGTTCGTCTCCAGCGCCTTTCCCAGCGCGGTCGCCACCGTTCTCTTGGGGATCGAGTATAAGAAGGAACCTATCTACGCGGCGGACGTGGTCTTCATCACCACCCTGCTTTCCGCCGTCACCGTCACAGGCGCCATCGCCTTAGCGAACGTGGTGTTTTAGAACTTCAAAGGTACACAGTTTTCTTTTAGGCCCCCTCTGGCGAGTGCCCTCCGACGAACAACTTTCTTTTTTGCCCCTTTCCTCTCCAGCCTTCATCCATCCACGGAGTTTTGGAATGTCGTTTACGAGGACCTCTGTTTCGCTCCACCCATCCCCCAATGGGTCCCTTTCGCTCACTTGAGAAGATCCCGGCGGGCCACT
>CAYXYA010000081.1:0-8001 GCA_964469185.1 uncultured bacterium
CGACAACGATCATCAGCTCAATCAATGTAAAACCTTTTGCTTTCAAACGAATCATTGCACACCTCCCTTATCATCTAAGCTCGAGCATTGACCCGCAACCCAAGCTTTTCTTTATTTTATCTCTTCAAAAAAACCTTGTCAACTCATGCAAAATACATAAAACGTAGATTAGCCCACAATATTGCCCAACTCAAACATGGGCATAAACATGGCCACGACAATAAACCCAAACGTGAGCCCTAAAAAAACAATCAAAATTGGCTCAATAATAGAAGTAAGGCCTTCCACTGCGCTATCAACCTCTTCCTCATAAAAATCAGCGATTTTACCTAGCATCGTATCTAATGCGCCCGTTTCTTCCCCAACATTGATCATCTGTGTCACCATCGGCGGAAAAACAGTACTATCCTTTAACGGTTGAGTCAGTGTTTTGCCTTCCCTTACCGAGTCCCGTGCCCGTTGAAGCGCTCTTTCAACCACTAAGTTGCCCGACGTTTTTCCTACCGTCTCAAGAGCATCCATAATGGGAACACCAGATTTGATCAAAGTACCAAAGGTTCTGGCAAACTTAGCCACCGCCGCTTTTTGCGCCAGAACCCCAAAAACAGGTAATTTTAAAATAAATTTGTCCCAGTTATACGCCCCCGTGGCGGTTTTTCGATAAAGGGTCAAGAGAACAAAAAAAATGATCAAAAACGCAAGCAAAAGAAAAGCTTTCCAACTGGATAAAAAGTTACTCAAACCCATAACCATAAGCGTTGGCAAGGGCAGTTTGGCGCCCATCGAGCTAAAAACTTCCGCAAAAGTCGGAACCACTTTGATCATAAGAAAAACAACCACCAACACCGCGACAAACATAACTACCATCGGATACATCATCGCTGACTTCACTTTCCGGGTAACACCTTCAGCCTTTTCCATGTACTCAGAAAGTCTTTCAAAAATAATATCCAAAATACCGCCCTGTTCTCCCGCCTTCACCATGTTGACATAGAGCGTATTGAAAGCCTTGGGATGTTTGTTCATCGCGTCAGAGAGAGGGATCCCGTTCGAAATATCATCTCGAATTTTTCCCATCACAACGCGAAAATCGGGATTCTCAGCCTGTTCCGCCACAATGTTTAAACCCTGAAGAATGGGAAGGCCGGCGTTGATCATGGTTGAAAATTGACGGCTAAAAATAACAACATCTTTAGTTGTTACTTTGCCCCCTTTTTTATTCAAAGCGTTCCAGAGGACCTCCAGAGGGCTTAAGGGTGCGACCGAGATGACCTCCAGGCGTTTTTGGCGCAAAGCCGCTGTCGCGGCGGCTTCGCTTTCTACATCGAGCGTACCGTCGGTGATTTTTCCTAAATTATTTCGGACTTTATATTTAAATACAGGCATGGCTCAACCTTTCCAATTCACACTCCGCCTTTGACCATTCTCAATAATTCTTTAGGATCCAAAGTCCTTGAGAATATCTCGTTGTAGCTGACCAACTGCTTGTGATAAAGCTCGAAAAGGGCCTGATTCATGGTTTGCATTCCAAATTCAGTTCCCGTCTGCATCGCCGAATAAATTTGATGGATCTTCTCCTCCCGGATTAAGTTCCGGACCGCAGGCGTCGGGATCAATATTTCCATGGCCACCACCCGTCCCGCTGATTGAGCTTTAGGGATAAGTTGCTGCGAAATAACGGCTTGAAGCGTGAAAGATATCTGCGTGCGCACCTGCTGTTGTTGGCCCGAGGGGAAAACGTCAATAATGCGATTGATCGTTTGAATGGCATCCACCGTATGCAAAGTCGCAAAAACTAAGTGACCCGTTTCGGCGATCGTCAGCGCGGCGTTGATGGTCTCTAGATCCCGCATTTCACCGATCAAGATCACGTCGGGGTCCTGGCGCAACGCGTATTTCAATGCCGAAGTAAATGTATGGGTATCCGTTCCCACTTCCCGTTGATTCACCACACAGGACTTATGCGCGTGGACATACTCGATGGGATCCTCGATCGTAATGATGTGGTGCTGCTGATTCGCATTGATCCAATCCAGCATGGCGGCCAGCGTCGTGGATTTTCCGGAACCCGTGGGTCCCGTCACCAAAACCAAACCCTTCGGAAGCTTGACGATGTCTTGAACGACCTTCGGCATCTTCAGATCCTCAAAAGTCCGAATATTCGTTGGGATATTCCGCATAACCGAGGCGACCGCGCCGCGCTGTTGAAAAACGTTCATGCGCACGCGTCCCACGCCTTCCACACCGAAGGAAAGGTCGAGTTCGTTGTCTTTCTCGAATTTTTCTTTTTGCTCATCGGTAAGGATGCTGTAGATCAATTGCTGCGTCATTTCCGGGCGCAGTTTCTCATACTCGGTCGGCACCATAATGCCGTCAATGCGCAGCATAGGCGGCGCGCCTGCTGTCACATGAAGATCCGAAGCCCCTTTTTCAAACATCAACCTCAAAAGCGTATCGACGTTGACCATAAGAGATAACGACTCCTTTAAAGGATTGTTTTAATATCAGCCTTCGTCCGCGTGAGCCACGCGGAACAATTCTTCCACCGATGTCATACCTTTCAACACCTTTTGCACCCCACATTCGCGAAGGGTCTGCATACCACCCTCACGAGCGAGTTTTTTTAATTCGGCCGCGGACTTTCTCTGCAAGACACCTTTTCTGAATTCATCATTCAAGATCATAACCTCATGGATCGCCATGCGGCCTTTATACCCTGTATCAGAACAAGTCTTACAACCCTTACCCTTGTAAAGTGTCACAGGCTCTCCGGTAGCCTTCAATCCCATTTCTTCCAAAACTTCAGGCTCAGCGGTATAGGATTCTTTACAATTCTTACAAATGCGTCGCAAAAGACGTTGAGCGACTACGCAGTGAACCGTGGAAGTGATCAGAAAGGGTTCCACGCCCATGTTTCCCATACGGGTCACCGCGCCCGGGGCATCGTTCGTGTGAAGTGTGGAAAAAACCAAGTGACCAGTCAAAGCGGCGTTGATGGCGATCTCGGCGGTTTCCTTATCCCTGATTTCTCCCACCATGATGACGTCCGGATCTTGGCGCAGAAAAGATCTCAAACCGGCGGCAAAGGTAAGTCCAATTCCCGCCTTGGCGTTCACTTGGTTGATGCCCGGCAAGTTATATTCGACCGGATCCTCGATCGTGGAAATGTTGGTATCGGGATCATTGATGTAATGCAGCGCCGAATAAAGCGTCGTGGATTTACCGGAGCCAGTAGGTCCTGTGACCAGCACCAGTCCGTAAGGTTCCTTAATGGCATGTTCGAATTTCGGCAAAATATCTTCTTCAAAACCTAATTTCGGCAGGTCGAGGGAAAGGTTGGAAGAATCCAAGATACGCATGACGATCTTTTCGCCGAATTGAACCGGACAGATCGATACGCGAAGGTCGATTTCTTTTCCCAGGACCTTGATCTTGATGCGTCCGTCTTGCGGCAGGCGCCGCTCAGCGATATCTAGGGATGACATGATCTTAATACGGGAAGCGATAGCGGCCGAAATGGCTTTAGGAGGAGCTTTTACCTCATGCAGAACGCCGTCAATGCGGTAGCGGCAGCGAAGGCTTTTTTCATATGGCTCAATGTGAATATCGCTGGCCCCCGATCGGACAGCCTCGGTCAAAAGAAGATTGACGAGACGAACCACCGGAGCCTCTTCTCCCGCGGCCTCGAGCGAGGAAATATCCATATTATCCTCAGCCTCTTCTACCACCTCAAGGCTCTGGTGAGCGTTGTCCATGGAAGTGAGGATATCGTCCATGTTCACAGCCGGCGCCTCGGGCGTAGAGGCTGCGGCCGCAGCAGCTTGTCCGCTGGACCCATAATATCTGGCATGGACCGCTTTAATCTCAGCTTCGCTCGCGATGGCCGGATCCACATCCAACCCCGTCGTCATTTTGATGTCCTCGATAGCGAACACATTCAAGGGATCCGCCATGGCAACTGTGATCTTTTTATCTTTTTTGAAAATTGGGACGAGACAATGTTTAATGGCGAGGGATTCGGGAATGGAGCTGATGACGTCACTGGGGATCATGATCTCATCGAGACCGACGTGCGGAATTCCCAACTGGGTTCCCACGAAAGCCATGATGACGTCCTGGGTTACATAGCCTTTATCGATGAGGATCTTCTCAAGACGTCCGCCCTTGCTTTTTTGCTCTTGCAGGGTTTCTTGAAGCTGCTCCCCGGTGATAATGCCTTCGTCAACGAGCATTTCACCCAGGCGCATTTTCATGGATTCAGCCATTGGACACCTCGGAAGAAGACTGTTTGATGGGTTCGAGAGACTTCACAGATTGAGTATAGAATTGAAGAAATTTGAAGTCAACGATGGCGATCCAAAGCGATGAGCCTGTCACTACGAAGCCGCCCGGTTCAGCAAAGTTTTGCGCATCACTTCTAAAGGAGCCTTTTTACCTGTCCAACGCTCAAAGGACAGAGCGCCCTGGTGCAAAAGCATTCCCATTCCGTTCAAACACGGCAATCCATAACGACGAGCCTGTTTTAAAAAATCGGTCTCCCGGTGATAGATCAGGTCAACCACCCAGGCGCTTCTTTTGGCGGCTTTCAGAGATAAAGGCGAAGCCTCGCCCTTTAATCCGAGCGAAGTGGCTTGGATCACCCAGTCACAGTAAGGCAGGATCTTTTGAGCGTCGCGAGAGGCTATCCCCATCGTGTCGAGCCGGGGGTACCTGTGGCGCAGAGCTTTGATCAACTGAACGGCGCGATGACCAGAACGGTTCGAGATATAGAACCCTTTCACCCCTGACCCAGCTAACGCTCCGGCGACCGCCTTGGCTGCGCCGCCTGCCCCTAAAAGAAGCCCTCGGGTTCCTTTCAACTTTTTTCTCCAGGAGCCGAGCGATCTCAAGAACCCCTCGCCGTCCGTGGAAGTCCCGCAAAGCCGGTCGCCCTTCCGGTAAATGGTATTCACTGATCCGAGCCACTTGGCTTCCGGTTCAATAAGATCAAGATGCGGCAAAACGGATTCTTTATAAGGAACGGTCACGTTGGCGCCGCGCACGTTAAAGGACCGCAACAGTTCGAGGGCGGATTTGATCTGTTTGGAGGAAACATCAAGCGGAGCGTAAACCCAGGGAAGGCGAAGTTTCGCGAAGGCCGCGTTGTGCATGTCGGGGGACAAAGAATGGCTTAAGGGATGGCCCAAAATAAAAACCACCTGGCTTGCTCCGCTGATCCCGGTCGCTGAAGTGGGTTTCATAAACAACCTCTTAAGTTAGGTTACGGATGACTCAACGCGTACTGGATCATGGAAACGATCGCTAGCCCGGCGGTCTCAGTCCGAAGGATGGGTGTCGGAAGGTGTACCGCCGCCGCGCCTTTATGCTGAGCTTCCCAAACTTCCTCTTTCGACCATCCGCCTTCAGGCCCCACCAGGACCAATATCTTTCGGGCCGTGGGATTCGATTCTAACACCGTTTTTAAAGTCGGAGCCTCTTTTTCATAAGGCAGTAAAACCTGATCGAATTCCTCAAAAATTTTCAGACATTTTTCCCAACCGATCACCTCATCCAACTGAGGCACGTCGTTGCGGCCGCATTGACGGCAGGCCTCCACCAGGATCTTCTGCCAGCGATTATTTTTGTGCTCGAACTGGGACTCATCGGGACGGGAAATGCTTCGTTGGGTCACGAGTGGGATGAAGCGGTTCACACCAGCCTCAGTTCCCTGACGGAGAACGAGATCGATCTTGGGCCCTTTGGGAAGACTTTGAGCCAGAGCGATGAAAACACCAGGAGTAGTGGAGCTTTTTTCCCGGCGGGACAAGATGGAAGCGGTCGCCTGGACCGGATCCGTTTGATAAAGGACCAATTCATACTCCACCGCCTGGGCGTCGAACCCCAAAAACCGGGCGCCCGGGGTCAAGCGGAGTACCTTGACCAAATAGCGAGAAGCCGACTCATCCAGCGTGATCTCTTTTTGTTCGGGCGCGGGTGCGGTGGCTAAAAATAGCCGAGGGACGAAACTCATTTCTTGCGGGTGAAGAGATGTTTCATTTTATTCATGAACTTCGAGATGGCGGGCGTGTTCTCCTCGGTGGAAAGCGTTTCGAACTCCTCGAGTATCTTTTTTTGTTTCGAGTTCAAGTCTGTCGGGGTCTCGACTAGGATCGTAACCAGCAGGTCGCCCACGCTGGAATCCTGGGGATGTTTCAATCCTTTACCCTTCAAACGGAACACTTTTCCCGACTGGGTCCCCGCGGGGATCTTCATGTTCACCGCGCCTTCCAAAGTTGGGATCTCCATTTCGGTTCCCAGGGAGGCCTTCACGAAAGAAACGGGGATCTCGCAGTGCAGATCGCCGCCGTCTCGGTTGAAAAATTCATGGGGCTCAACATGCAAAAAAACGTAAAGGTCGCCGGCGGGACCGCCATGGACGCCCGCTTCCCCCTCGCCTCTTAAGCGCAGGCGGGAACTTTCGTCCACGCCCGGCGGAACCTTGACCGCGATCACCCGTTCTTTTTCGAGCCGGCCTTGGCCGCGGCAAGTAGTGCAGGGAGTTCCTGGGATCTCGCCCTGGCCGTTGCAGCGCGGGCAGGTGCGCGCGATGGTGAAGAAACCCTGGGAGGAACGGACCTGTCCCGTACCGTGACAACCGTTACAAGTCACCCGGCCCGAGCCCGCTTTTGCGCCCGTGCCGTGGCAGGAATCGCAGGTGGTAAGTTTTTTAACTTTCACTTCTTTGGAAACCCCGAAAGCCGCTTCCTCAAAAGTCAGTTTCAGGTCATAGCGAAGGTCGTCGCCCTCTTGCGACTGGGTCCTGGCGCGCCCGCCGCCGCGGCCCTCAGCGCCGAAAATATTGCTGAACACGTCGCCAAAGATGTCCTCAAAATCGGCTCCGCCGCCAACGTCCTGGGGCCGGAACCCGCCAAAGCCCCCATAACCCCCGCCCGGCGCGCCAGCGCCTACTCCCGCGTGGCCGAACTGGTCGTAGGCCGACTTCTTTTTAGGGTCGGACAAGACCTCATAAGCCTCGTTGATCTCCTTGAACTTTTCCTCAGCGTCTTTATTGTTGGGATTGGTATCTGGATGGTGCTTTTTGGCCATGTTGCGGTAAGCCTTTTTTAGCTCATCCGCGTTAGCGCTCTTGGAGACCCCGAGCAAGTCGTAATAATCTTTTTTGGAAGCCATATTTTCCTTCGCCATACCCTAACCTTATCCTCGTTTGAGAGAAATTTAGGATAGGAGTTTCAAGCTTTCAATATAAACTCGGCTATCTCGGGCCACAAACTATCATCTCGCCTTCTGGGCGTAAAGGCTGATTTTCCCTCAAAAAAACCAAATTTGGCCTTGCGAAAGAAAGCCCTTCTCTCCTAAACTAACCAAGCTTTGCAGGAAAAAAGAAGGTCCTTTCCCTCGCCGTAAAGCGAGAGAGTGAAAATCAGAGGAGGCAGATTATGCCGTATGTCATTACCGAAAAGTGCTTGGGTGAGGTTTACGCTCAATGCGTCGATGTTTGCCCTGTGAATTGCATCCACCCTGGAGACTATAAGGGTCAAGCTTTCATGATCATCAATCCCGAAGAGTGCACGGAATGCACAAGTTGCTATTCCGCCTGCCCCATCGGCGCCATCGTGGAAAGCGCTGAGACCGATCCGGAATACGCGAAGATCAACGCCGAATTGGCTCCGACCTTCAAGAACAACGCGGCCATTCCGACCCGTCCGGCGAACGATCCTCCGAAGCGTTCGACTAACAAACTGGTCAATTAAGTTTTTAGAAACAAAAAGGGCCCCTCCCATTTGGGAGAGGCCCTTTTTTTATGCCTTTTTCAAGTCACATTCTCAAACTAAACTTTTTGATAAATCTCCGCGCCAGTCTCTACGAAAGTCTCCGACATCTGCTTCATGCCTTCTTCTAAAGCCTTCTCCTCGGTCAGACCTTTTTCTTTGGCGTAGTCCCGGACATCCTGCGTGATCATCATACTGCAGAATTTGGGTTCACACATCGAGCAGAAAGGCG
>CAYXYA010000082.1:0-7919 GCA_964469185.1 uncultured bacterium
TTGGTCGCGGTGTTCCCTATCGTGTTCGAGGAAGTGTTGGTAGCCGTCACCGTGGAGGTTTTAGTCGCGGTCGCTGTCGCGGTGAGAGTTGATGTGTTCGTTGCCGTGTTGGCGGTCGTTACCGTGGCGGTATTTGTCATCGTGTTTGTGGCGGTCTTGGTGGCTGTGCCCGTAGGAGTACTTGACGGCGTAGCGGTCAACGTATTGGTAGACGTATAAGTGGCCGTACCGGTTGAAGTATTGGTCGCGGTGTTCCCTATCGTGTTCGTGGAAGTATTGGTAGCCGTTGTCGTGGCGGTCTTGGTCACAGTCGCCGTCGGAGTAACGGTTGCTGAGTTGGTGGCAGTATTAGTGGGGGTTTGCGTAGCCGTATTCATCTGCGTGTTCGTCGCTGTCTTGGTAGCGGTCTTTGTGGACGTAGAGGTGGCCGTACTGGTTGAAGTATTGGTCGCGGTGTTCCCTGTCGTGTTCGTGGAAGTATTGGTGGCCGTGGTCGTAGCTGTTTTAGTCGCGGTCGCTGCCGTGGTAAAAGTGAATGTATTAGTGGCCGTATTGGTCGCGGTGGGTGTCGCGGTCTTGGAAGGCGTGCTTGTCACTGTATTAGTTGAAGTTGTCGTGGCCGTGCCTGTAGGAGTATTTGACAGCGTAGCTGTCAACGTATTCGTCGCTGTCCTGGTAGCCGTTACCGTCGCCGTATTCGTCGCCGTTCTAGTCGCCGTATTAGTGGCCGTTTTCGTGGGCGTACTCGTGGGACCACAATAAGCGATGTAAGCGTTATACATGGCAGTCAAAAGATCCTGGGAAGCCCCATCATAATCCTGCGTCAATTCCCACATAAAAACTCCGCCCACCCCTCTGGTTCCCAAAGCATAATTGGTCTTATTTGTGATGGCAGTCGTGCTGTCATAGGTCACAAAATCCGCGCCGGTGAGATAACTGGCCCCGCCCGCGGCATCCCAATGGTCGGTATAGCCGTTGGCGTTGATCCTGGGTTTGATCCAAGGTCCATATTGTTGAGCCGTCACGTTACAAGTGCAGCTAGCCCAAAGTGTTTTCACTTGCGTGAACTCATAACCGTAAAAAGCCATTCCCGCGTTGATCTGGGAAGCTGGAACACCCCGCGTCGTGAGATACAAGTCCATCGAGTCCGCCATACTGCCCTCTGCGCCAGGATCAGAAGCGCTTAAGAGCTGTGGTGCGTTATGTCCGCTATGAGGCGTCCACGAACCGTGAATGTCGTACACCATCACATTGAACCAATCCAGAAGACCTTGGACCGTTGGATAGTTGATGAAATCAGAACCGTAGGGACCTGAGTTGACGGGCATGGAAAGAAGCCAGGTTGGCGACGGCATCGCCGTCCGAAAGGCCTGAACCAGCTTGGTGAAGTTTGTCTCGTCCGTTGTGCTTAGAGGATATTCGTAATCGAAGTCCACGCCGTCGTACCTATAAGTGACACAAAAATTTTTAACGTTCGTCACTAATGTATTGGTGTAAGTGGTATTGGCCGCGATCTTCTGAAAAGCCGTAGCTTGTCCCACGCTTCCGCCCCCTACCGCGATCAGCACCTTAACGCCAGCGGCGTGGGCGCTCGTGAGAAGTGTCGGTTCTAAAAATCCAGCGGGAATGACGATAGACCCGTCGTTTTTTGTGGTGTTCAACAACAAGAAGGCATGGTTGATGTGTGTCAGTTTGTTGTAGGGAATACTGGAAGCGTTATAGAGATAACCGCCATAATAGGCGACGAGACGTTTGGCGCATTGGGCTTTCGAATCACCGATAAAACCAAAGAAGAGGAGGAAGAGGACCGTGAAAATTTTGGTCGAATATCGATTCAAGGAGGATTCCTTTGCCTCTCACGCGTTTAACTGAAACGTCAAAGTCAGAAAACGTTATGAGTTTGTTGATCAAAAAAACCTAGAAGCGCTTTCATGAACGCTTAAAAAAAATCACACCACTATGATCCGAGCCGCCGAAAATTTCGTGAGTTCATTTTGACGCGGCCGTCCTCTTCCCGGGGACCGCCAAAAAAAATTGAACGTGTTGTTAAAAAACACTTGAAGCCTTTTTTTCTTGTTGTAGGGTATCGCCGTAGAGCGAATGTTAATCATTAAATTTTGCTTAAATAATATTGAAAATTTTCTAACCTATATCGGGTAAGATACTTCAGAGTTAATCTTTTAACCGGAGGCGACATGGATCACGACAAAATAAAAATCTTGAATTCGCAAGCTTCCGGAAAAGACAGTCCGGTTTGGCTCAGCCGGGTCATGTCACACAACACCTTCATCAACTTCTTCAGCGATTATGTGTCCCTCCCTTGTTTCGTGGTTTGCCGCGAGGACCTGGATACCTGGTATATCCTCGGGCCCTCGACGGATACGTTAAGGCCTTATCACTTCGAGACTTATTACGGCAAAAGAAAAAGCCGGGATAAATACTTCGAGGAATCTTTCATGGAAGCCGCGCGGACAGGCCAACCCTTCTTGGGCCGTCACATGGGACAGTATGATTTTTTCATCCCTGTCATGCGCGCTGGAGAATGCGTCGCCTTCGTCATGTCGGGATCGTTCTTGAAATCCGTTCCAACACTTGACCAGCTTATCCATGAATTCACCGAGATTTCCGGCTCCAAACCCACTCAAACCGATCCACAATTCTTGAATTACTGCCGAGTCGCCCTCGATACCCAGGTTTTGGATGAAGACTTCCTACCTCACTATCGTGAATTTCTCCAACTCGTCGCCCGATTAGTGGCTGCCGATGTCGTCAAAAAGGAGCAGGTCGAGGAGATCGAGAGGATCAAGACCGCCGTGTTTTCCCAACAGGTCCCAACGAGGATGTGGAATTACGTCGCCACGAAGGTGAATCGTCTTTACTGGGGATCCACACAATTGACCGAATTGGCGCAATGGGACCGCGACGAGTTTCACCTGAGCCGGCACCCCACAGTCGTGCTGGCGGTCATGCTCCACGACCCCGGGGCTAAACGTTATTTGGAAGTCGCGTCCATGATCCAGGCGGCCGAAATGCAGTTGGCTTGCTTTAGGACGGCGAAAGATCTGCCGGAAACCATATCAGGACGGATGGGACAGGACGGGGCCTATTTTCTCACCTCTCCCAATCCCTCCTGGAGCCCTGTAAAAACCAAGCTCAAGATCCGGGACATGGCCCTTTCGATCGAAGCCTCGCTTCGAAAACAATTCAAAAGCCGGGTTTTTATCGGCGTCAGCGACCTAACGCATACACCCATGGAACTGCCGGAAGCCTTTAAGGAATCCGTCCAAGCCCTTCACCTGGGATTGCATCTGCAAAAACCCCAACTTTTCTTCGAGGACCACTACCTTGTCGCCGACGACCGTTCAGGCGTTTCCCTGTACGAATGGGCTCCGCGGTTGGTCAATGCCTGCAGCCAGGGAACGGAAAAAGAGATCCATTTTATCCGCGAGCAATATATCAAAGAGGCCATCCAGCTTTCAGGCGAGAAAATGGAAAGTCTGAGGATCCATTTTTTTCATCTTCTTTTCTTTCTCCTGGAATTGATCCAAAAAAGATCGCTTCTCATGGATTCCAAAGTGGGTGAACTGCGTGGGGAGCTGATCAAAAAGTTCAATCAGGCCAATACCATCACCGATCTGTTGTCCCTTTTCCGTTTTTACCTGGAACGCTTGAGCCAGATCTTCCAGAAACCTTCCCGTGGTGAGAGGACCCTCCGGTTGGAACAGACCAAGGAATTCATCTTTAAGAATTTTCAACAAGCCATATCCCTCAAGGACGTGGCTTCCCAGGCGGGCCTTTCAGTGCCGCATTTTAGCCGTCATTTCAAACAAATGTTCGGGGTGGGGTTCCTGGAATACCTGATCCAAGTCCGCTGCGATAAAGCCAAACGCTTATTGGAGACCACGCGGTTCCCTATCGGCCACATCGCCCAGGAATGCGGATTCCATTCGACCAATCATTTCATCCAGTGCTTCAAACACAGGATGAAACGCACTCCGGGTAATTACCGAAAAAAGAAGAATCCAAAAGCAGCGCTTTAGCCGGTTACGCTCCAGTTGGTATCAAAAAGATCGAGAGCCCTTCATGCCCTTCGGAACATCCTATTTCGACAATATAATTCTGAAGCACTTTCAGAAAGACCTGCAGGAGATCAAAAAACAGGGCTGTGATTTCATCGTTCTGACTTTTTCCGAAGCGAATATGTGTTTTCATATCGACACATTTCGGGAACTCGTGGCGGAAGCGAAAAAACAGGGATTGACCGTTTTCATGGACCCCTGGGCCGTCGGCGGCGTTTTTGGCGGGGAAAGCCTGCCTCAATTCGCCGCGTGGTATCCGAAGGAGTGTCAGGTCCGAAGCGACGGCAAGCGAGTGCCGGCCCTTTGCATCAACAGTCCCGCCCTCCGAACCTACTTGAAGAAATGGACCGACACGGTCTCGACCTTCAAAGTGGATTACGTCCTCTGGGACGAACCCCACTTTTACCTGAACTGGATGGACAGCTGGTTCGGTTTGAAATTCGACCCCAAAGCCTGGTCCTGCCGGTGCGGCCTTTGCCAAAAACGCTACCTCAAAGAAACCGGGTCGAAAATACCAAGGATCGAAACCGACAAGGTGACAGACTTCAAGCGGCGCTGCATCCTCGACTTCCTTCTCGATCTGTCCCGTTACAGCGCGGCTAAGGGTTTGAAGAACGCGCTGACCTTGATCCCATCCGATCCCGACTGGTTCCTGGAAACCATGGCCAAAGACAAAAGTATCCACATGATGGGCGGGGAGTCCTATTTTGAGGAACACAAGAGGCCCAAGAACATCTACCAGTACGCGGCCGGTCATACCCGCATCATGAAAAAATGGGCTCTAAAGTATAAAAAGCCGCTTCTCATGTG
This sequence comes from uncultured bacterium, assembly GCA_964469185.1. Classification (GTDB taxonomy): domain Bacteria; phylum Oederibacteriota; class Muellerivitia; order Muellerivitales; family Muellerivitaceae; genus CAYXYA01. The sequence continues at coordinate 4,890 of CAYXYA010000082.1, forward strand.
GGTGCGCGGCCACAAGATCTCCAAAGGCCATGAGTCCGACGTGGTACCCGCCATCAAAGGCTGTACGGAAGCCGGCGCTGAATATGTCGCTCTTTGGGGTTTCGAGGGCTGCAAACACATCTCTTCCATCGCTTGCGCCGACTCGGATAGAGTCTGGAAGCTCACCGGAAAGACGTTCCGCGAATTGAAAACTTCTGGTTCGCGTCGCGCGAATAAAAAAATCGGAAGGTAGGTCATTCAATGGGTTCAACATCCCAGATCATCTTGATCACCGGGGCCAATCGCGGTATCGGATACGCCGTAACAAAACAATATTTGGCGAAGGGCGAGACCGTTTTGGGAGCCTGTCGGGAACCCGAAAAAAACGAGGCACTTCAAGAACTCCAAAAACTTTATCCCCAAACATTAAAGACGGTTCAACTGGACGTAAATTCCGACGGATCGGCCATAGCCGCGGGAAAAACCGCGGCTTCCAAGACCGACCACATCGACGTCCTTATCAACATGGCAGCGATCATGCCGACCTATGACATCAAGTTGGAGCAACTGGACATGAACGATATGAGGCGGGCTTTTGAGACCAACGTTCTGGGTCCGATGCGAGTTACCCGGGCTTTCCTTCCGTTACTCCGAAGGTCCTCCGATCCGCGAGTCATCAACATTTCCACCGGCGTCAGCTCCCTGACCCATAAGGACAATCCAAATTTTTACGCTTATGGGGCTTCGAAAACAGCCTTGAACATGATCTCCAGGATCATGGCTTTCGAGTTCAAAAAGGATAACATCACCGTTATTTCATTGGACCCGGGCTGGGTACAGACCGACATGGGGGGCGTCAATGCCCCGCTTTCAACGGAGGAATCCTCTTCGGGTATCGTCAAGACGGTGAATGGCTTGAAAAAAGTGGATTCTTCTTTTTTCTTCGAGTACACGGGTAAACGGTTGGAATGGTAGATTCAGCGGGAGAATTATCCTGAAATAAAAAAGGACGGCCTTGTTAGGGTCGTCCTTTTTTATTTCATCAGGCCTTTTCAGACCCTTTTATTTCATCAATCCAAATAACCCTTCAGTAGTTCGACAAAGCTCACCACTTCGGGCTACGCTATCTTTTTAATCGAGATAGCCCTTCAGCTTTCGGCTTCTGGAAGGATGCCTTAATTTCCGGAGGGCCTTTGCCTCGATCTGCCGAACGCGCTCGCGGGTGACCTTGAAGGTATTGCCCACTTCTTCCAGCGTATGCGGATAACCGTTGCTCAGACCGAAACGCAAACGAAGCACTTCCGCCTCGCGGTCTTTCAGCGTTCCTAAGATCTTGGAAATTTGTTCTTGGAGAAGAACGAAGGCCGCCGCGTTCGCGGGGCTGATGACGTCCTTATCCTCGATGAAGTCGCCCAAATGGCTGTCTTTTTCCTCGCCAATGGGAGTTTCCAACGAGATCGGTTCCTGAGCGATCTTCAAGATGGCCCGGACCTTCTCGACCGGCATCTCCAAACGCTCGGCGATCTCATCCGCCATGGGCTCGCGGCCCAATTCCTGCACGAGGTCGCGGGAAACCTTGATGGACTTGTTGATGGTCTCGATCATGTGCACCGGGATGCGGATCGTGCGGGCCTGGTCCGCGATAGCGCGGGTGATGGCCTGGCGGATCCACCAGGTAGCGTAAGTGGAGAATTTATAGCCGCGGCGGTACTCGAATTTTTCGACCGCCCTCATGAGCCCGATATTGCCTTCTTGGATCAGGTCGAGGAACGGAAGACCGCGGTTGGTATATTTTTTCGCGATGGAAATAACGAGACGCAGGTTCGCCTCGACCAGCTCCATACGGGCGTGATAAGCCTCGCGCTCGCCCACGCGGATGCTCTTCATCATCACCTTCATATGGTCGCGGGAAGCCATGGATTCTTTTTCGAGTTTCTTGATGTGTCGGCGCGCCTCGTCCCAGAAACGGCAGGCTCTTTTAAAATCCTCGCCCTTGGCGCTGCTCTTTTTTTCCAGGACCTTGATCTCGGCGGGCGACCCATGCTTCAAATAGCTGGGCAACTTGATGTAATACTCGGGTGTGAGCTTCATCTGCTTTTCCTGCATGTGCATCATGTGTTCCTGCTCTTCGATGCTTTCGCCCTGCTCCCGCATGCGGCCGATCAGGCGCTCTTTCACTTTTTTGAGGAATTGGCAGTCTTTCACCAGCCAGATCACGTCGATCAGCTTGGTATCCAGCTGTTCCGTCATCACTTTGCGCTTTTCGATGTTCAGGGACTTCAAGGACAACTTGTGCTGCATGACCTTGACTTGACGCTCCATTACCTTGAGCTTGGCGTGGTTCTTTCGGATCTTTCCATAGATCTGTTTTTCCGGGATGTTCGGCAGGTCGATATAAGGGTCCAGGTCGACCGTTTCCTGGAGGGTTTTCTTCTTCTTCAAGATATCCGTGAAAAGGTCATGTAAAAGCTGAAAGCCCAGGGCGGAACCCCAGACCGCTTTCTCAACCCGGAACTCGCCGGCTTCGATCCTCTTGGCGATGGAAATTTCTTCCTCGCGGGTGAGGAGGGGAATGCGCCCCATCTCATGCAGGTACATCTTCACCGGGTCGCCCATGCGGGTCTCGACCCCGGCCGTCTCGAAAGTCTTCTCGAATTCCTCACCGTCATCGTCGTCATCATCCTTGGCGGCGCCCGCGGCGCCCACTTCCTTGTCGCCGTCCGGAATGACCGCGGCCTTTTCTTCCTGGTCCACGATCTTGATGTCGTTCTCGCCGAGCATCAGAAGGATATCGTCGATCTCCTCGGAGGACACGACCTCGTCGGGCAGGATGTCGTTGACCTGTTTATAGGTGATATAGCCTTTTTCTTTCCCCACCTCGAGGATCTTGGTGACGTGTTCCTTGGCTTTGGTTTGTGGCTTCATTTACTTTCTACCTCTTGTGAATATTGTCGTTTCAAAACCATCATCTGCTGTGCCAACAGCAGAGCTTGCTGCGCGTCACCGGCCTTTTCAGCCTCAGCCTGCCGGCTTTTCAACTCCGCGGACCGG
>CAYXYA010000083.1:0-6582 GCA_964469185.1 uncultured bacterium
TGCCGCGAGGATTTTCGCGTCTCTCCCCGCCGGCGCGGCTTACGCCGCCAAGCTGAAAAAAGCGGCGCTCTTGACCTGGAACGCCTGGGTGAAAAAGTCGCCCGATAAAGACCCGTTAGACCTGCCCTGGCAAAACTACAAGGGTTTGAAACTTTGGGCGGCTTCCGAAATTTTACGTCTCGATCCGAAGCGGATGGACGCGAAGGCTTACATCGACGGCTACGCCGATTGGTCCTCCTATTCCATGACCGCCAACGGGCTTTATCCCAATTGGGCCGTCTATAACTATCTGCTGACCCCGGGCGGAACATCGGCTGTGGTCATGGGGATGAAGATTTCACTGGCGAAACTAGCGGACCATCTTTTCGACCAAGACGATATCTATCATTCGGGCATGGACGCTTGGACCTACTCCTGGAACTCCAACTGGTTCAAGGCGGAGTCGGGGATGACCCTCTACTGGGCCGCGAGGCTCGGAGCTTCTGGGTCCCACACGCCCGCGCAATGTTTTTACCACGCGGAGGATTTCCTCCATTATTTACATGGGGCCAATCCCTTGAACATGCTCTACATGACCAACACCGAATCCATGGGGGCGAAGCATTGCCTCTGGCATTTCTTTAATACCTGGTTCGGGTCCTTCAATGACGCTTCCTGCAAGTCCAACTTCATTGGCAAACCCTCGGCGGTGGTCGACCCGCTTTATCCTTACGTCGCCGTGGACAACGAAAGTTCCAGCTATGGGCCGCCGCCCGGTTACGTTCCCGGCGGACCTACTGTTCAATACCTTCAATTGGGAGGTACCAGCGTACCGCCCAACCTGCCGGGTCCGGCTGAAGCGCCTTACGCCAAGGCTTACCGGGACTTTAATAGTGGAAGCCAACCCTGGATCGTGAATGAGGGAGGTATCTATGACACCAGTTCGTATCTGGCGCTGGTCTCGTTATTCTCGGCCGTGCCGACCGCGCCGAAAAGTGCAAAACCTTAGTTCGAATCCTAGATGGCCAGGCGATACCAAACAATAGAAGGGAAATCGAATGAAAAATCGTCCGTTCATCCTTGCCACCGCGATTTTGTTGAGCACTGCCACTCTGACTTTCGCCCGGAGTCCGGCATGGGTCATAGGCTATTACGACCCCAACTTTCCCCAGCTTTGCGCCCCTAAAGACCTGCCTTTCTCCAAACTGAGTATGGCCGTCGCCAACATTAGCCTCGGGCAGGATGGGAAATTGAAAGTGGACGAGGATGCAAGAGGTCTTATTTCCAGCTTCCCCCCGTTGGCTCGAGCCCGGGGTTGCAGATCCATCCTTGGTATTTTTGGCAATGACGCCTTCCATGACCAAGTCTCGAACCCCGAGAAGCGCCGGAAATTGGTGGGGGAGATCGTCTCGCTGGTTCGCAAAAACGGCTATGACGGCGTGGACATGGATTGGGAACGGCCCAAAGACGAGAGCGATAAAAAGAATTTTGTGATCTTCTCGAGAGAGCTCCGGAAGGCATTGCCCTCTCCCCGATACATTCTCACATTCGACATGACTCCCAGCCCCTTTTGGGACCTGCCAGTGCTGGCGGGTATTTACGACTTCATTCAATATATGGGCTATGACCTTCATGGCAACTGGTCCGAGCACGCGGGTCATAACGCCCCGCTGTATCTGGATCCTCGCGACAAGAACGGGGACTGGGGCGAGAGTGTTTCAGTGGATTTGGCAGTACAAAGAATAGTTCGGGATGGCGCGCCGCCGGAAAAACTTATCCTCGGGGTCCCTTTTTATGGCCGTCGATTTTCCTTTGATCTATATGAAAAGGGAAGGAATGGGTTGGATACTTACTTGCCTTATTCCATCATTCAGGGGGATTGGATCGCCCAGGGTTGGTCGCGCCGTTGGGACGCTATATGCCAGGTGCCTTACCTCGTCAAACCAGGGGAAAAGGGATTCGTCAGCTACGATGACGCGGATTCCCTGAAAGCCAAATGCCGTTACGCCTTGTCCAAGGGTCTGGCGGGAGTCATGATCTACGCCGTGGGTTATGACCGAGATGCCAAAGGGCGGCAACCCCTGATGGACGCGGTCGCGGAAGTCCTTAACCCCCGCCGTTGAAGCTGAGATCAAGCGGAAATCCGCCTAATTATCCGTTCCTTCGGTTATCTCCAGGTTTTGAAAATGGTGGTTGTTTTTTATTGATGGGAAGTATTTATTGAGTATGTGGCTCCCGGCTTCGCCGGACAAATTTTGATGAGGAGGCGGTTATGGTGAAAAATTCAAAAATAGGAGTTGTCGCTCTGTTGATGGTCCTGGCTTTGGCGCCGGCGGTCATTTGGGCCGGAAAAATGAAAGACATGCCCAAGAAGGAAATGCCGGCGGCGTTCGAGAAACTCAAGAGTCTGGTGGGCACCTGGAGCGGGATGACGGAGATGGAAGGCAAGAAAACGGAAGTGACCGTCACCTATGCCTTGACGGGCGGCAGTACCGCGCTGGTGGAGACGCTTTTCAAGGGCCAGCCCAATGAGATGATGTCCATCTATTACGTCCAGGGTAAGAAAGTTTGCATGACGCATTACTGCATGCTGGGCAACCACCCCGAGATGACGCTCACCAAGAGCGACGATAAGAGCCTGAAGTTCGAGATGAAGGGCACGAAGGGCATCTCCTCCAAGAAGGAGCCTCATATGCACGCCCTGACCATCACCTTTATCGACAAGGACCACATCACGGCCGATTGGGTTTTCTACACCAAAGGCAAAAAAGGGGATCCGTGCCGGTTTGAGTACAAGCGCAAGAGCTGAGCTTGTTTTTAGAGAAAAGGCCGTCCGAAAGGGCGGCCTTTTTTGTTTTAGGGCCGCTCCGCCTGGGTTATTGGTACGAACGTGGATGCGTGGAATAATAGCACCAAAAATGTTGTTTATTGATGTTGAGAATAAGCATACAATTAATGATGAAATTGGTGATAGGAGTCCTTAAATGCGCACGACAGTTACGGTTGAAGACGGAGTGATGGAAAAACTGATGAAGTACACTAAATCCAAGACCCGCACGGAAGCGGTGAATCGCGCTTTGACCGACTGGGTGCAACACTTGAAGGTTGAAAAGTTGCGAGCTCTGCGGGGTAAACTTTACATGGAAGATAATTGGGAAAAGCTTCGTTCCATGGAGATCCAGGAGAACCGGTCCACCTATGGCAAACGTACTCGTTGATACTTCGGCTTGGGTCGATTTTTTTCGCGGTACCCAAAGCCACGCTGCCGCTTCCTTAGACCGTTTTTTAGAGGAGAAGCAGGTGGTCCTATGTGGAACAGTGGAACTAGAACTTCTGCAAGGCGCTAAACCCGAGGAAAAGGCGATGTTGAAGGATCTTTTGACCGCCCTTCCTTATGTCGAGACCGAACGTGTTGATTTTCAAACCGCCGGAGAGATGTTGAGCGGTTTAAGGGCGAAGGGATTTCAAGTGCCGGCATCGGATGGACTTATCGCCTGCCTCTGTTCCCGTCATCAACTTTCACTTCTGACGTTGGATAAGCATTTTGACCATTTTCATCATGTCAAAAAAATAAAGGTTTAAGAGACGACCTCCAGACATTGCTGGGGTGTCGTTCGGCCGCCCGGAAAACCATGTTATAATCCTCGTCAAGAAAGGGATTTGGGAATGCCTCGACGTCGCTTTTACATTTGTCTTTTTCTTCTCCTCTGCTCGGCCCAAACCGCTTTGGCTTCGGAAGCGCGGGTGAATGCGGCGGGGGGATTGAGCCTCGTGATGGACGACGACGTCTATACCATCAACCCTTTTGTCGTGGGCGATCCCGCCGGGCTGGTCCTGATATCCCCCGCGACCCGGTTGGACGTTAAGGCGCAGTGGTTCGGGGAAACCGAGTCACTTGATAATTTCGAGCGGAATTACGCCGGGACCATCAGCGACCTGACCGGCAAGACGCTGACCTATAAAGGTCTTATTTTTTTCCCCACCGACCGCTGGGCGGTACAGGTCGACGCGGATTATCTCTATACCGAAGGGGCCATCACTTCGGGGTTGGAAACCGCCGGCAACAACCGCACGCGCCAACTGCTCCGTACCGCTTACAATTTCGGCCCGGTCGTCCTGGGCACCGAATTGATGCCGATCCAGAGTTTCAGCCCCGTCACCGACCAGTTCATCGGCGGAGGCGAGATCGTTTCCGGCGAGGACAAGAGCTCGTCCTGGTCGCTCAATTCCGGGTTGCTGGTCTGTTTCCCTGAAAACCCGGCTCCCCAACAAGAACGGTTCAAGATCGGCGGTGTTTACAGCTACCAGCTCCACGCGCCGTTGGAGACCGCGTACTTGAACATAATCCCCACCGGTTTCAGCGTCGCCTCCCCGGTGACGGCGACCCTCACGGGCACGACGGCCCGGAATTTCGGCCCCGAGATCTATTTCGACGTGCCCGGTTCGTTCCAGGCCGTCTTGGTGGCCCATTTTGCCGATGTGGGGATCACCACGCAGATCCTCTCTCCCAACGCCGTTTTAGCGCCGGACCCTTCGGCTTATAAGTCGGACGACGGTTCGTCCATGAACGTTTTGGGGGCCCTCAAGTGCGTCCTGCCCGTCGGGGGACTTCGAGTGAAGAGCGGCGGACTCCTCTCTTTTTCGTCCGGCGAACTGAATGTCCTCAGCCGGGCGGGAACGGTCCTTGCCAGCACGGACCTGTGGAGCCTGGAGGCCAGGGCTGGAGCGGGCATTGAGGAGGTGGATCAATTCACCATTGGTTTCCAGGCCTCCATTCAGAGCTGGGGCGGGACCATCTTTGACGCCTCGGGGAACAACATCGGTAACAACGGGTTCCTGGATTATTCTTTGTTCTTTGGCGGGGAGAATTGGATCAAAAAGGATTGGGCTATCCGCATGGGGTTCGGGTTCGAGAATCAGTTCAACAGCGGGAACCAGCCGGCGAGCACTTTTTTCTGGCCGTCCTTTTCCCCGGGGGTGAGGTTGTTGACGAATACCATCACCCTGGGGACGGGGTATAAGGATAAAGGACTTTATTCGGACCTGACACTTTCTTACGGCCACCCCTCGCGTTACGACTCGAACGACCCCAGGGCTTTCGCCCAGCAAGTGGGGGTTCAATGGGCGATGGGGGTTTTCTTCAATTAAGACGATCGTTTTCGGCTGTTTTTGACCCCGCCTGGCCTTCGGGCGGGAACTGGGATACACTTTTGGAAAATCGAGTTGGTTGGAGCTTATGAATAAAAAGATCGTCTTTATTTTCGGCGCGCTGGTCCTCGTGGCGGGATGGAGCTGTAAACCTTCCGCCAATCCGAACTTCGCGACCAATCTTTTGAACTACCCCACTCCCACGCCCGTTGGGCCTACCTCCACTCCGACCACGACCGCGACGCCTTGCCCAGGGTTGGGCGCTGACGGAAACCCCACGGGGAACGGAAATTACGTGACCGGGGCTTCGGGCTCGACGAGTCCCGACAGTTATTACTCAGGCGGGTACTTCCTGTCTTCCAGCATGCTGGCCCAGAGCTTTGAGGCCATTGTCGCGAATTTCGGGACCGGTTCTGAGACCATGTACGCCGCGATCTACGATTCGAGCACCATTCTGGTCCCCAATTCGACCGTCACCTTCACGGTCGCTAAGGGTTCCAGCTACAAATGGCAGAAGGTGGATTTCATCACGCCCATCCCAATGCCTCCCGGAAACTACACTCTCTTCGCATGGGTGACGAACACCGGGCCTGATGTGGCGATAGGGTTCAGCACCTATTCGGGTACTTGCCAAGGGGGCAAGGGGTTGACGACCAATATCTCGGGTTTCCCGGCTTCCATCGGCGGGACCAGCACGATGACCAGCATCACTTGTTTGGGTCTTTTCGTCTCCACCTGCCCTTAAAAAGCATCCCTTTTCAAATTGGGACTTATATATTTAAATCCCTGAACAGCTTTCTTTTTTTGCCCCTTCCCTCTCCAGCCCTCATCCATCCAGGGGGTTTTGTAAGATCGTTTGCTAGAACCTCTGGTTCGCTTCACCCATCCCCCAATGGGTCCCTTTCGCTCACTTGAGAATATCTCGGCTGGCCACTTGGCCCGGGGCTTTCGAAGGAAGGGGCAGGGTGTTTTTTTAAGACTTTAAAAACCCCAGGCCCTCTCTGGCAACAGCCCCTACCAAAAGGTCGATTGGACCCAAAACACCTGAGCGAAAGGGACCCACCGGGGAATGTGTGGAGCGGAACCAATACAGAAAAGTTCTTCTCAAGACCCCCGTGTCTCATGGCGGCTAGAGCCGGAGAGGGCCGAAAAAGAAAAAGCACTAAACGGAACATTCCGAGGGAATTAAGTATGTAATTCCCCTTAAATTTCCATTTAGAAACCCAAGTTAAAGGGATAAAATAGGTTTGTAGTTCTTTTCCTTTCTATATTCGTAGGATTGACCCAGCACTCCGGAGGGCCCTAGCGAATGCCAATATTCCTTTTCACCGAAATCGAAGACTCCGCGCAAAAGTGGCAAACCTACCGTAGGGCCATGTCCAATGCCCTCGCCGCGCATGATGAGATCGTTCTCGCTCTGATCAAACATTTCGGCGGCAAGGTTTTCAGGAACAC
>CAYXYA010000083.1:6592-7897 GCA_964469185.1 uncultured bacterium
GGTTCTTCGCTCTGTTCGAGAACCGGAACGCCTTGCAATGCGCCCTCGCCCTGCGGGAGGGGATCGCCCAGGCTGATTGGGAAAAAGTCGGCGGCTTGAAGATGCGCTTCGCCCTGCATGCCGGCGAGGCTGAAAAAAGAGGCGAGGATCACACCGGGGCGGCGGTCGACCGAACCCACCGCGTCCTGGTGACGGGATGGGGCGGACAGATCGTGCTGACGCCCGAGGCCCTCGCGGCTTCCGACCTTCCGGACGACGCTTCGACCAACTCGCTCGGGACCCATTTGTTGGAAGACCTTTGTGAGCCGCAGGTTCTTTTAGAACTCATGCATGGTCCCAAGCCCGAGAAGTTCCCATCCCTTCGGTCGCTCAGCACCCGGCCCAATAACCTTCCCGCCCAAAGCACACCTTTTTTCGACCGTGAAAAAGAACTTAAAGAGATCGCATCCGATTTCAAGGTCCCTTCCTGCCGGTTGATCACGTTGGTCGGTCAGGGCGGCATCGGAAAGACACGTTTGATCCTGCAGGCCGCGGCGGACCAATTGGATAACTTCAAGGACGGCATTTATTTCGTTCCCCTGGCCGCGGTGACGAACACCGACACCCTCGTTTCGGCGATCGCGGGAGCGATGCATTTCGCTTATTCGGGCTAGGCGGAAATGGCGAAGGGGTTACTTCGCTTCTTGAAGGACAAGTCAGTGCTTTTAGTGTTGGATAACTTCGAGCACCTTCTTTCGGGTTCCTACCTGCTGGGTGAGATGCTCGACGCGGCGCCTCAGTTGAAGATACTCCTCTCCTCCCGCACCCGTTTGAATCTCATCGAAGAGAGGCTCGTGGAATTGGGAGGAATGCCCCTCGCTCAGCAGATGGCTGAAAATTCCAGCGCCTTGAAGTTCTTCATCACTTGCGCCCAACGGACACAGAAAAAATTCACCTTGGGGGAGAAGGACCGCGAGAACGCCGCTCGCATCTGCCAATTGGTAGGCGGGGTGCCGCTCGGCATCGAACTGGCGGCGGCATGGATCGGAGCCCTTTCCTGCCAGGAGATCAAGGAAGAGATCGAGAAGAACCTCGCGTCTTTGTCCAAAGGCAAGGACGCGTCCGAGAAGCATCAGTCCCTCAGGGCCGTGTTCGAGTTTTCGTGGAACCTGTTCTCGACCGAGGAAAAGCAGGCCATCCGGACCCTGTCGGTCTTCCAGGGCGGGTTCCTGCGGGAACCGGCGGAAAAGGTAGCCAACTGTTTCATGTTCCTGCTTTCCGCCCTGGTGGATAAATCGCTCCTTCGCAAAAGCCCCTCCGGCCGTT
>CAYXYA010000084.1:0-7880 GCA_964469185.1 uncultured bacterium
CGGTCTTTCTTTTCCTGAGGCGAATGGGGAATTTGGCGCGGCGATGGGATATCTTCTCTCACAATCATTCAACCCTAGTTACGGCCAGAACTACGCCGCTAATAACGCTTTGAAGCTTGGCGACGCGGTGTTTTTAGCCCTTAACCATGTTCAACCGGACCGCGAGAATGAAAACCAGATCATTCGGTTTTCGGTTTATTACTCGTTGCCCACGGTCATAAATGGACTGAATACCTTTCAATTGGGGACCAATTTCACCGCTTCTTATACTTGGTCCAATCCTAAGGCTTTTTCTCTGGAACTCGGCGGTCAGGCCTACACGCCTTACTGGCGGGTCGATCCATTGAATCAGTTCGTGGTCGAGGGGCGTAACTCTTTTGGGCCGAGATTTTACGCGATACCGAGCTTTGCTTTTGGGGATTTTGTCCTAACGGGCCGGGCGAAATATATATTGACCAATGACTACACAACGTCGGATCTTTATTACGACGGCGGTGGTTGGCTCTTGGGGATCGAACCCTCTTATAATTTGAAGCTTGATAGCGACACAAGCCTCAAGATCGCCGCTTCTTTCGACGATGTTTATGCTGTCAATCTTGGGGTGGACAACACTGGAACTCGAACTAACGTGAATTTTAACCTGTGGACGGTGGGGACCACATACGAATTGAAACTGTAAAAATTTTGGGGGCGCAAAAATGAAAAAGAACGATTATTTTATACTGACCGGTGTTTTCTTCCTCTCGACCATTGTTTTCTGGGGATGCAACGGGGCGAAACCGACCACGTCGAGCAACTTTGGGACGATCACCGTCCGCGTTCCGGTCGGTAATAAAGCCCGCGGCTCAGCGGTAGTGGCTCCCTCGAACGACCTTATTTTATATCATGTTACAGGTCCCAATATGTTCCCTATCAGCGGCAGTACTGATGTCACTTCCGACTCTAACATCTCGGGTGGAACTGTTAATTTTACGGTGAATGTTCCGCAGGGAGCTCAAAGGGTGATGGCGCTTCAAGTGAATGATGTCGCGACCGGCAAGCCGATCGCCTTGGGCGCGACGCAGTTCGATCTGGGCGGACAAAATACCGCGGAGGATGTAACGGTTGAATTAGGGTCCTTGACAAAGACCTGTTATACCCAAGCGGTACCTTCATATGATGTTTCTTATTCTTATGCCTATTCCTTTAATTCCAACAATTTCAATAGTTATTACTATCTTGCGCCCGGGTTCGATGTTCAGGTCTTGTATGACAGTTATAACGGCGGGTTCTATTTTTCCGACGCGATGACCGGTTATTCACCCTCGATCGCTTATATGGGAAATGGCAACCTGGTTGATTTCGCTTATGTTCCCAACAGCACACTTTTTTCCAGTTCTTCCTTTGTCTCAAAACAAGAACAATTGTTCCCGACCCCCACTCCAACACCCTATATTGGGGGCTCTTATGGCTACACGGTTCCGATCAAAGGGTCCACGGTTAATGGCGGTCCGAATATCCTGCAAGACTTACAGTTGGGTGATGTTTACTGCGTCGAACTTGCGACCATTCCAGGAGGCCACGCGTGGGTGCAGGTGACCGCCGCGGGATTGGGGATACCCGATACCAATTATCCTTATTACATTGTCACGACAAGTCCGTCCTTTATTTTCCGAACGAACAGCACCCTGCCTTTCTTTGGATACGATCAAACCGCGAACGGGCTGGCGAATTGTCAATATTGAAAAAATTCTAAACAAAGTCATATAAAAAAGGCGGGCCCAATGGGTCCGCCTTTTTTATTTCTATCGTCTGAAAACCTCGAAACCTTTGAAGCGTCTTCGCCGGGAATGATCTATAATTAGTAGGCCGATACTTAAAGAAGTGACGGAGAAACTTCCATGCGTTTTGTCGATTTCCTAAGTTTATTCCTTCCACTTTTTGTCGCGATGGATCCCTTGGGGGTCCTGCCGGCTTTCATCCAAATGACGGGCAATTTGTCCCGTGTCCGCCGTCATAAAGTCGTTAATGGGTCGGTTTTGATCGCGGGGGCCGTTGGTCTTCTCTTCATTCCCTTGGGTCCCATGGTTCTTTCGGCCCTCGGGCTTAAAACCGGCGATTTTCAGGTAGCCGGCGGGCTTTTGGTCCTGGTCGTCGCCCTGAGGGATGTCGTGTGGGACCAGAAAATGTTCGTGATGGAGGAATCCGCGGACGGGAGCGTGTGGATCGTTCCCATCGGTATACCGCTTCTCGTGGGGCCAGCTGTTTTCGCCACTTTGATCCTTTTGAGCGACCGTTTTTCCTGGGCTGAGATCGCGGGCAGTCTTTTGTTGAATCTTCTGTTGTCCTGGGCCATCTTCCGCAAATCCTCCCAGTTCATGGAATGGATAGGTCTTACGGGAACGAAGGTTATTTCAAAGCTGGCCGCGCTTCTTCTTTCCGCTTACGCGGTGATGATGATCCGGGTCGGTTTTTCGGCGCTGAAATAAAGTTCGCAAGGTCCAACCACTATGTCGAAACCAAAAGTCCTGGTCGTCTACAAAGAAAGCACCTACAGCCGTTACGGCTCCTCGGAAAACCTTGTCCGCGGCTTCAAGAAGAATAAATATTGGAAAGTCCTGAAGAAGAGTCATGAAAGGCATAACCGGACCCTCGACGGTGTCCGGGATTGCCTAAGGTCCAAGGGGTTCGAGGTCGTCACCGTCTTGCGCAGCCGGGTCCATCGTTTGGGAAATGTGGACAAACGGTTCCGCTTCGTTGTTTCGGTGGGAGGTGACGGGACTTTTTTGGAAGCTTCCCATCACGTCAAGAAGATACCGATCTTCGGGGTCAATTCCGACCCCGGGCAGAGCGTGGCCCGCCTGAGCGGCAGCCGGCTGGAAAACTTCCCCAAGATTTTGGAGGACTATCTGAAAGGGCGGATAAAACCGGTTTTGGTTTCGCGCTTGGAATTTTTCATCAACGGCAAGAAAAGTCCCTGGCTCGCTTTGAACGATCTTCTCGTTTGTACGCTCAATCCGGCTGGGACATCGCGTTATATCTTGAGGATGAGGGCTTGGGCGGAGGAACAAATGTCCAGCGGTCTTTGGATCGGGACCGCGGCTGGTTCGACGGCGGCCCTGCTTTCCGCCGGCGGGAAGGTCCTGCCCATCGCGGCCAGAAAGTTCCAATTCTCGGCGAGGGAAGTATATCAACGGAAATTCGGGTCTCGGAGACGCTTGAGGGGGATTCTTGACCAGGATCAAACGCTCGAGGTGATCTCCTATATGCGTCAGGGGAGGATCTTCGTCGATGGCCCCAACCTGGTCGTGCCGTTCCGGGTGGGCGATTGTCTGAAAGCGCGGATATCCCAGCAGTCCTTGAAGATCATCGGTCTGAAGAACTGATCTTTTAAAAACAGGCGGGATTGATCGATCTCTTCTGGCCGCTCAATATTTTATTGAAATTCTTCATCAAGTAATCCACATCGTCCACGTTGAGGTCAAAAATCCTTTTGAAGTCTTTTATCGCCATGAATTGCTTCTGGTAAGTTTTGGAGAAGGGAAGATAGCTCCAATGCCAGGGTTCGTGATTCACCACCCCGCCTTTTCCTAAATAAACCTTACAAAAGCCGTATTTAGGCGCGTTGTTGTCCATCCACTTATAAAATTCGAGGACTTTCTCAGGGGTGTCCGGCTCGACGTTCACCAGTTGACCGCGCAGCGAAAACTCTGAAATGTCCAATTCGGTTCCCCAGTGGTGGCGCGACAATCCCGGCACCGAGGCCAGGCTCATGACCGCCTCGACGCGTTTTTTCTGGTCGGTCGCACCTTTTTTCAGGTGCGCGTCATCGGAGTTGTTCCAAATACGGCGTTGGGACTTAAAAGAACGGTAGCCGGAGACCAGGATCAGACGCCAGTGGTCCTCTTTCGCCTGTTCTTTCAACTGCCAATAAGCCCTCATGACCTCGGGAAGGGCATAGTGGTCTGATTCGGGATCTTGGATCATTCCCTCGGGGTGAAAGAAACCCAAAAGCTGGGTGTCGGTCAATGGCGGCGGGGCGGGCAATAGGGACGCTTCTGTTGAGGGTTCGGATTTGACGATGGATTTCTGAGGCGCGCAAGAGCTGAGCAAAAATAACGATAGGAAAATGAAAGCCGCGTTTTTTAGCATGAACTAAAATCCCCTCCTGGGAGCGGGAATCGGTGTTATTTGAGGTCTTTGGACGACAGGATCTTCATGTTTGTATCGAGCTCATAAACTCGCGGAACTCCGGTTTCTAAGTTGAGCTCAAGCACCTGTTCTTTGGTGAGATCTTCCAGATGCATGACGATCGACCGAAGGGAATTGCCGTGGGCCGCGACGAGCACGTTTTTTCCTTCCTTCAAGTAAGGGACGATCTTGCTGTCGAAATAAGGCAGGGTGCGGGCGGCGGTGTCTTTCAGCGACTCACCGTTGGGCGGCGCGATGTCGTAGCTGCGGCGCCAGATTTTCACCTGGTCGTCACCGAACTTCTTGGCGGTCTCGGTTTTGTCGAGACCTTGCAGGTCGCCGTAGTGGCGTTCGTTCAGGGCTTTATCCCGGATGATGGGCAGTTGGGTCTGGCCGATCTGATCGAGCACGATACCTAAAGTTTTTTGGGCCCGCTGAAGCTCAGAGGTGAAGGCGATGTCGAACTTGAGTCCCTTAAGGTGCTCTCCGGCCCTTTTCGCTTCCTTCTCGCCCTGCGAGGTAAGGGGAACATCCACCCAGCCGGTGAACTTGTTCTCCAAATTCCATTGGGATTGACCGTGACGAACGAGGACTAAAGTCGGCATTTTTACCTCTTCTATTGGGATGGATCGCGATGAAACCGTGTGAAGACTGCAAATTCTAACCTTTGATGTGAATTTTGAAAAGGGGAAAGGGGCAGGGCGGAGGGTTGAATGCGGGTAGTGGCTTATAGGATACTGGGGCCTCATTAAATTCATTTTGCGGTGGCATGTCTTGAAAAGATCCGATCGAAAATTCATGGACCGGGCGTTAGAACTGGCGCGGAGCCGCGGCCGCTACGTTTCACCCAATCCCAAAGTGGGCGCGGTTTTGGTCAAGAACGGCCGGGTCGTCGGCGAAGGGGCCCACGCGCGCTACGGGGGCCCGCACGCTGAGATCATCGCGCTTCAAAAGGCCGGGCGTCATGCCGAAGGGGCGACGCTTTACGTCACGCTGGAACCCTGCAGTCATTACGGCAAGACGCCGCCTTGCGCATACGCGGTCATTAACGCGGGGGTGAAAAAAGTGGTCGCGGCCATGAAAGACCCTTTTCCTCTGGTTTCGGGCGGCGGATTCAAACTTCTTCGAAAAGCCGGGATCCGGGTCCGAACAGGTCTCCTGGAAGCCGAGGCCCGTCGATTGAACGAGTCTTTCCTTTTCGCGGTGAAGCGTCAAAAACCCAAAGTCATCCTCAAAGCGGCCATGACGCTCGACGGCAAGATCGCGACGGTGACCGGCAAGTCCAAGTGGATCACGGGGGAAAGAGCCCGTCAAAAGGCCCATGAGCTCCGCTCCGGGGTGGACGCTGTTCTGGTCGGCAGCAAAACCGCGCTGATCGATAACCCTTCTTTGACGGTGCGCCTGCCGGGATACAAACGGCGGGACGGATGGCCTCTTCGTGTGCTTTTGGATTCGAAACTCAAGGTGAGGTCGTCGGCCAATATTTTCAAAGGGACTCCTACGACCCTGGTGTTCACCTCGTTGAGGGTTTCCCATCTCCGGGAAAAAGCTTTGCAAAAGAAGGGGGTTCGAGTTTTTCGGGTCCCTTTCAGGGGAAAAATGTTATCGTTAAGAGCTGTTTTAGAAACTCTTCAAGCGCTTCAAGTTCGAAGCCTTTTGGTCGAGGGCGGCGGCGAGGTCCATGCCTCTTTCTTGAAAGAAAACCTCGCGGATGAATTGGCCCTGTTCGTGGCCCCGAAAATGTTCGGCGGCAAAGCTCCCGGGTGGGTGGGCGGAAAAGGCGTACTCGCTCCCGAGCGGGCATTCACGCTCAAAGACGCCAGGATCGAGAAGTTAGGTGACGACCTTTTAGTGACCGGTAGGATGAAGGAATGAAATGTTCACAGGATTGATCCAAGAAGTCGGTACGGTGCGGAAGGCTGAAAAGAAAGGCCGGGATCTCTGGCTGTCCTTAGAAGCCCCCGAGCTTTCTGCGCGGGTCAAAATAGGCGACAGCGTGGCGGTGAACGGTTGTTGTTTGACGGTGGTCGAGATCGATGTTCCCCGCTTGTCATTCCAGGCCATTCCTGAAACATTGAGCCGGACGGTTTTTGGCTCCCTGAAAGAAAACTCGCTGGTAAATTTAGAACTGCCTTTGACCCTCTCCGATCCTCTGGGCGGTCATTTTGTACAAGGCCACGTGGACGGCGTTGGGAAGATCACAGCAATGACGCCCGAGGGCGCGGGTGTTCGTATGACCCTTGAGGTTCCCATTGAAATTTCCGCTTATATCGTGGAGAAGGGAAGCATCGCGTTGGACGGCATCAGTTTGACCGTCACCTCGGTCCGGGATTCGGAACTGGAAGTCGCTTTGATTCCTCACACCCTTCAAAACACCGATCTGAGATCCAAAAAGATCGGGGATCCGATTCATGTGGAAGTGGACCTGCTGGCCAAGTACGTCGAGAAACTCGCGTTGAAATACCTGCGCTCCGGGAGTCGTTCGTGAAGATCGAAAAAGTAGGGGACGACGATAATATCGAGAAACTGAGCGCCGCCTCGGCTTTTTTCGCGCCCGCTTTGAACGAGCGCATCAAAAAAGTGACCGATCCGGCTTTGAGAACGGAGATGAGTCTTTTTATCGTGGAGGTAGAAGCGAAGGGCAAAAAGCTGCTGGGTACCAAAGGCCGCAAGGAATTCGAGGACTACAAAGGCGCCGTTAAGAACTTTATGAAGAAGATGGTGAACACATCTTTCAAGATCGAGGAGAAGCAGAGCCGTCAAAAGGACGGGAAATTCGTGGTTTATTTGATGACCCAAAAGGTGGATGAGGCCCTGGAAAATCTGGGCCAGCTTCTTCTGGCCGGACAGCAGGATTCCATGAGGATCCTGGCCGCGCTGGACGAAATCCGCGGTATTTTGCTCGATTTCTATTTATGAAAAGGGTATATGAACAACGCGTCGATTGAACAAGCCATTGAGGATATCCGCCAGGGCAAGATGGTCGTGGTGGTGGATGATGAGCACCGTGAGAACGAGGGCGACCTGGTCATGGCCGCCGAGAAAGTCACGCCTGAGGCCGTCAATTTCATGGCTAAGGAAGGCCGCGGGCTTATTTGCGTTCCCATGATGGGAGAGGATCTGGATCGTCTGGGCCTTTCCATGATGGTGGTCGAACAGCAGGATAATTTCCGAACCGCTTTTACCGTCTCGGTGGACGCCAAGCAGGGGGTGACTACCGGTATCTCGGCCCATGACCGAGCTAAGACCATCCAAGTCATGCTCGATCCCAAGTCCAAACAATCCGACCTGGCGAAGCCGGGCCATATCTTTCCCTTGCGCTATCGGGAAGGCGGCGTTCTACGCCGGGCAGGCCACACCGAGGCCTCGGTCGATCTGGCCCAATTGGCGGGGTTGAAACCCGCCGGCATTATTTGCGAGGTCATGCGCGATGACGGCACCATGGCCCGCCTGGAAGATCTGAAGATCTTCTCGGTCAAACACCAACTCAAGATGATCTCGATCGCTGAACTTATCCGCTACCGCCGTGAGAAGGAAAAACTCGTGCGGCGCGTCCTGGAAGTCTCCCTGCCAACCGAAACGGGCGATTGGAATGTGACCGTTTACAAGACCAAGACCGAGGACGATGACAGTTTGGCTTTCGTGAAGGGCGATATCTCGGGAGGCGGGCCGGTTTTGGTCCGGGTCCACTCCGAATGTTTGACGGGCGA
>CAYXYA010000085.1:0-7860 GCA_964469185.1 uncultured bacterium
CACCGAAAGCCTGCCGGAATCCCCTAATGCGGGAATGATTTCAATGCGCCATTCCCCCAATTCCTTCGGCAGGGTTCTTCGAAGAAAACCCTCCCGGAGAAAATAATCCCTCGACTCGACAAGCCAAATAAGCCGACACCCGGACAAATGCATCTTGAACCGCTCACTTTTCACCAACCCTAAAGCAGCGGTAATCCCAGTATCGGTAGCCACCACCAAGCATTGGATCGGCGAAACAGATTCTTCTAAAAAGAATCTTCCCCACGGGCCACTGAACGAAAGCACATCGCCCACCTTGGTCTGATGCACAAAATTGGACCCTGGCCCGCCTTCCAATCGCTTGACGGCCAATTGAAAACGGTTTTGGCAGGCGTCACCCGAAAGAATGGAATAGGCCCTTTTGGCGGTTTTCCCCCCTTCAAGGGGAACGCCGGTATGAAGGATGAGGTATTGCCCTCCTACAAAGGACAAAGTCTGGCCCTCCGGCAGAACCAAATCAAATATTTTGGTTTCCGAATCAACCGTATGGATATTTTCGATACAAGCCGTCTTTGTTTGGCTCATCGCTTCCTTCTTTACAATCTAATCCGCCGGATAGATTTCATGGACGAAGTCATGCATTTCATCCAAGTCTTTATAAAACCGAAGAAGCCCCTCAGTCTGGTTTCGAAGGTCCAGTTCCACTTTTTTCGTGAGAATTAACAATGACCTCAAATAAGGAAGCTGGGGATCAGTGGCAGTTGTTTTAGAGATTTTTTCCTCCAACAACGAAAGAGAACTTTCAAAAAACTGTTTCACGCCTTGGAGGTCTTTGGCTTCCGCCAGAGAACAAAGAGGCCCTGGTTGTTGAAGGGCATTCCCCAATTCGGAAAGTTCATGTTGCCGTTCCGCTTCGTTTTTGATCCCAAGAATATTCATTAAGCCCAATCGAAGCGCTCCCACCTCATGACAAGCCATACCTTTTCCCCTTTATTGCATGATGTTATCGACTAAACGCGAAACCAACCGATCACCCACAAGATGTTCTTTCACCAATTCTTCCGCATCCTGCTCCTGCACCCCCCGATACCATATTCCATCGGGATAGACCGCCACCGTAGGCCCTTCCCCGCATCGCCCCATGCATGAAGTTCGGGTAATTCGAATATCATTTTGCCGGTTAGAATCCTGAACCAGTCGTCTCAGGCCTTCGAGGAGTGGAATGCTTCCACGGGAAACACAATCCACGTTGCCGCAAACCAAGACATGCTTCCGAATGGGCTTATGGGCATGAACATGGGGTGCCGCCTGGGTATGGGTGAAGCTGTGACGAAGGCTCCAAAGCAGGGCTTTTAATCCTCCAACGTTTTCACTTTTTCCGGGCAACGCCACACGGTATAAGCAGTTATCGCAAGGAAGGTGATTTTCACCCTTTAGAACTTCTTCCACTCTTTCGTCCATCACTTCCAGCAACTTGGAATGGATACCCAAATGAGGAGCGATTTGAGTCTTAATCCATGGATATTGGTTTGAAAATATTTGGGTCTGGTATTCAATCTTGGAAATAAGCCGACCCCTGAAAAGAAAATAAGGGACGATTAAAAGTCGCTCAGGCCGCGTACGGGCTACAAACTGCAAAGTTTCCTCAAAACGAGGGGGAGTCACACCAATAAAACAGGGCTCGACCCATTGAAAGCGGCGTCCTTCCGCAAAGATGCGGACCATTTTGAAAAAATCCCCGTTGGCGTCAGGGTCACTGGTTCCACGGCCAACAATGACTACCGCCGTCTGAGAGGACTTTTCAACTTCGAAGGATTCCAGTGATTGGACACGTTCATAAGCCAATTCAGCAAGAGCAGGATGGACTCCCAAGGCGCGGGCCGACTGTATTTTGACATGGGGGTATTTACTTCTGATTGACGATAAAGCTAATGGAATGTCATTTTTAACGTGCCCGGCGGCTAGAAGAAAAAGAGGGAGTAGAATGAGATCGTCCGATTGGCTGGCCATGGTTTCCAGGATTTCTGCCAGTGAAGGCTTAGCCAATTCGATATAACCATAACCTATTTCCCATTCGGGATGCATGGCCCTGTAACGTTCGACCACCTGTTCAAATTCCTGGTTAGAGGATTCGTCACGGCTACCGTGGCCAACAATTAAAACTGAAACCTTTTTCATAACACTCACAACTTTCTAAGCAACAACCTTATTTCTGGACTTTTCTAATAGAAAACCCATCATCACTCCTAAAAGAATGGCAAGGATAAGCCCCTGAGCACTTTGCCCCAAGACTAAGTGGTAACGATATGGAAATACTTGGGAGAGGACTACTCCGCCTAAATACAAACCCGACCAAAGACTCACGGCGATTAAAACTGCTTTTGAAAACGGCCTCTTCAGCGGAATCCAATCTCCGGTCAATTGAAAAAGCCCGCTTACCAGAAGAGCAAACAAAACTCCCGCCGAAATGAAGGTTATCAAATGATGAACAAGGCTTTGCTCAAATGAAAAAACATGGGTAAAAGTGTTTGCCAAGATACCGGCGCAACCCCAAAGCACACCGATCAACATACTTAAAAACGATTCTTTTCTTTCACTCATCTTTCCCTCCATTGATTTAAGAAAATTATGCTTTTTCGGCACGGCTAAATGGTGTCGTTGTATCAACCGTGGATTTTTTCAAATGTTTTGCCGAAGGATCTTTAGTGACAGGGGAATCCGTTGACATGGCGAAAATCGTGGTAGGCGTCATGAACGCCGGGCATTAGAGAATCAATGCCGTACACAATGGTAATCATGACAAAACCAAGGGCGATTAAGATCAAAACCATTGCTAAGGTTTTAACCATGCTTTTTTGACTGGTGATGACTCTTTCCATCGTTTAGTCCTCCAGAATTTTGATTGGTCGGACCTATAGCAAATACAAAACTAAAGGTTCAAACCTGTGACTTTGAGGTTTAAGGATTTGGGGAAAAGAAAAGAAGATGGAAAGACATTCTTTGGAAAGAAAGTGATTCCAAGCCCGGTCCCCGAGGCTCAAACATCAAGTCCTTCTCAAGGCAGGTCTCCTGGCTTGGGGAATCGCCTTTCACCTTCCCATCCCATTCGGGACAGTGGTTTCCTCTTCTCAGAGGATAGAAAGTTCGACATTTTCCCCTCACAGTGGCGGGTCCGCGCCGGATTCACACCGGCTTCCCAATCACCTTGAGCGTTAATTTGGATGTTATTAAAATACTAATCACGTTGAGTGTCAATAACGTTTAATGACAGAAAAAAATTAAATTGTTCAAAATTTAATCCTTTTCTTTAAACGTCTTATCAAAAGACCCTTTCCAGCGGGCGGCTCTTACTTTCCCTTCCTCATACGGTTTTGCCTTTTCATTGATTCTCTTGACGACCTCCTTAGAAGGTTTCAAGAATTTCCAGCCCTTATGTTCGTAAATGACTTCCGTAAGCTTCCCAATCAACCGGGTCATTTCGGGGTCGCTTGTTACAACCAGTTCACGGTTTAGCTTTTCCTTAACCGCCTCATCAATAAACCTGTTGACGGCCTTGTAATGGAGCTTTTTGAGAACCAGGTCCTCTAGCCTCTCGCGTTCAATTGAGGGTCTGTAGGAAATGGGAGTTCTTGCGTTCATGGTTTCCTCCTTGGTAATACCATGGTACTACCATTATTATTTTTTCTCAACGGTGAAACTCAAAGTGAGTGATATAAATTACCCCGGTTTTCCGGTACACCTTGCCAGCCAAGTCTATCTGTTGGTGATAAGTAATGAATTCCCCAACATTTGAATCCTTCTTGTCAAAAACAGCCGAGGCCCAAACCAACTCTGGAAAGTTCAAAAGGTCGTTTATTCGGGCATCCAACATTTTCTTGTAGTCGGAATGGTCCTTTATAAACTCTTTTAACGCCTTTTCTGTTTCAGGGTCAAAGTCAATCTTAGTCAAACCCCATTTTCCCATTTCCTAACCCCCGTTCAAATTGCTTAATTGGTGCCAAATTTTTTTAAATGGCAAAACCAACGCCTTGTCAAAATCAGAAACAAACCAACGGGGTCTGTCTCGCTCATTGATCTTGTAACGTAGGATTTTTGCCATCCTCGCCGCATTTTCTTTGTTCGCAGAAACAACAAGCCTTAAAGCTTTGGGAAAGGAATCATTGAGGTACTCAATCATTTTGGCGATTTTCCCCTCAGGGTTTTGGACATGCTCATACTCCAAGATAAAGCCGTAACGCTTCCGGTCCAAATCCGTTTCAAAATAACCATCCGGCGTCCTTCGCCCTTTTATTTGGGTATTTACCCAATCCGAACGCCATTGTTCCTTGTCCAATTCACCGGCCAAAAAAGCTTTTTTCACAGCCTGTGTGATACCGGCTCTCATTTCAAAATCCGAAAGCCAGAATATCCTTCCAAGCTGGGCATTCCTTTCAAAGGCAATACGAATGGCTTGGACGTCTAGGTCGTGTTGTCTTTCGTAAGGATTTACCCTCACCGGATAATTTATTTTTTTGACTAAGATTTTTTCCTTCTCATCCAAAATTTGGATGGCCCTCGTTGTCAGAAAATACATAGAATTCTGGAAGGTGGTGGATTCGGCCTTGGTAAATCCGAGCAAGCCCCTTTTAAGGTATTGGTCCCGCATAATGGAGCAAGCGTGCCTATAAGTTTTGGGATGGATAAACCTCTTGTGGAATAGTTCCGGGGTGGTGAATTTATTCGAATGAATCCAGGTTAAATGCTCGGCTTCCAATTCATTAACTTCCAGCGTTGTATTCATTTCTAGTCCAGTTTTCTAGGTATTCAAAGTCAAATTGCTTTCAAGATCGTCCGATCCTGGAAATCCTTTTTTCTGCTTCTTCTTTTCATTTTTGGGCGCATCGGGAACTTCAAACTTATTGAATTCAATTTCTTTTTGATGGTTGTTCCGAATTGGAACACACCCAACATAATCGAACTCAGTGGGCGGTGGTTTGACTTCCTTGAGTTTCATCTTGAAAACCTTTGGACCCGAAACATAAACAATGCGGCACACCGCTTCCCCGCGCTTCATCCCCCGCAAGTAATTTGGATGGATGATGAATTCCTCATCCTGCTTCTCGGTCCTTCCCCTGGCCTGAGCCATGCGGGTGTCATAGGAATAAACGTCTTTCTTTGTAACTTTGGTTCCAAATATCGAAGCGAAGAAGTCAACGGTGGCTTTCTCTGTGATATTCATCACGATTTTGTGGTTGGTATTGGTGAGAATGTCGTCCTTGAATTCCTGGCTCACCGCCCCTAATTGCCCAAGACTGTGGTGAGCCAAAAAGAAACAGACATTAGCCTCCCGGCCAAGGGATATAAGGTCGTTTAGGCCCGGATAAGCGGCGGTATAAAACTCGTCCAGAAACACGAAAAAGGGATTTTTGGACCTTTCAATCAACCGGCGACCTATTACCCCCGCCAAGTCGATCAGGGCCGAAATAATGACCGGTTTTGAGTCCTCCTGGTTCACCAATGAGGACGTTCCGAATAGGAATATCTGCTGTTTTTCAACCACCTCCTTCATCTGGATATCAGGATTCAAGGTATTGATAAGTGGTGACCATTCCCGGTTGGTAAACCGGGCTAATTTGCTTGTTAGGCCGGACAGGTTCATTTCCCTGTCCTTAGGTGCCATATTGACCCACTTTTCCAGGAAGCATTTCCCCGATACGGTGTCCTTGTGTTTTGTGGCTAAATGTTTTATTGAACGGAAAGTCGTCATTTCGTTCGAGATAAGGTTTTGGTAGTCCATCCTCGTTACGTGCTTGAACTCCAAAAAAAGAAGGTTGGTTAGGTTGCTTAAAACGTCACTGGCTTGGTCGCGGAAAAACTCCTGGGTCACAGGCCCGTAAAAAATTGATTTCATCAGGCCGTTAAAAACCTCATCAGGCTTGTCCTTAAAATCGGGGTTATAGGTCTGACTTCTTTTTATGTCGGCCAAATCAAAATACTTAAAATCCTTGAGCCGCCTGTGCTTGGAAGCGTAATACGGGATAGTTTTGTTGTAATTGGATTTGGCGTCAAAAACGAACATCCCCAAGCCATTCTTTATGCCTTGCTCAATGAGGTAGTTGAAGATGTTGGTCTTCCCCATGCCCGAAGATCCGATGACTTCGGTGTGGTACTTGAGCAACTCGGCGGGGATGAAAAACTTCTTTTCCGCGTCCAGATAAAGAGAAAAATTTCCCCCTTCTTCCGTTGGGGACTCGCCAAATTCTTCCGACCCCTTATCCAATACAAAATGAACGAAGTAAATGCAAAAGCCGATAATGATAGAAAGTCCCATAACCACATCGCCTGTAAACCCCTGGGTCCCAAAAGATACCCCAAAAAAGTCATGGGAAAAGGCAAGGGCAATGACGGCGGGGGCCAAGGCCAAAAGGTGGTTCATTCGGACATGTTTTTCAAAGAGATAAAGAAAACCGATGGAAAGGACGGCAATTGTGTCGAACGGAGTAACGGAAGGGGATATGACCCCTACGACTTCCAGGGTGAATTTAAGGGCCGAATAAACCCCAAATCCGACCAGGACCGGAGGGGTGTGTTTCTCAACCGATTTAAAAAAATTTCTAAACATATTTGGGCTTCTTTGGGAGGCATCGTTATTTCAAAATCCGCTTTTACTTTTAACGCCTGCCCCCAAAATTCGCAAGTTCATATACGGCCAAAATTTAAATAAAACAGGAGTCTTATAGGAGTCTTACTCAGTACGATTTTGCCAAAGAATGCCATGGATGACCCTGGGTGGTCATGGATTAAAAAAAGCCCTTGTCTGCAAGACTCGTTAAAGTCATTACAGGCAAAGGCTTTTAAAATTGGCAGTGACATTCATTTTTTAAAATGGCGGGGTTGACGGGGCTCGAACCCGCGACCTCCTGCGTGACAGGGACGCACTCATCATTGTCCCTTATTTCAAGCCAACCTCAGACTCTTCGACCTCCTGCTAATTTGGCAGGCGCTCAAAATTTTTATGAAACACTGAATTCCGAATAATTCAAACAGACAGCTATTTCCATAAGCTTTATTCAACTGAACCCCAAATTGAAGGCCGATTTTCCTGAGGAGTCTTATTCGAGTCTATCATTTTTTCCAGCTCAGAATCTCCCCAAATTTTTTCCTGCGGAACGAGATGAAACCTTGCATCTGGGCTTTTTTCTCCCGATTCCACCTTCTCCCAACACCGAATCTTGACCAAACCTTTCCTCAGGTCTATGATTCAAGGAAAGAAGATTCAGGAGCCGGAATGATCCCCAAGGAAATCCTCCAACTCAGCACCCCCGAAAAACTTCAACTGGTGGAAGAACTTTGGAATGATATCGCGCTCCATCCCGATGAAATCCGTTTGTCCCCGGAGCAGGAAACCGAACTGGACCGGCGGTTGGATTTCCATCAAAAAAATCCTGGGACCGGTATTCCTTGGGAAGAGGTCAAATCCAAGCTACGCCCTAGCCATTGAGCCCCACCCTCCGGTTCCTTCCGGATGCCGTTCAAGAACTCGAAAATGCTATTGTTTGGTACCGAGAAAAGTCACCCCATTTAAGCGAGCAATTCATAACGGCCTTTGAATCCATCATTGACAGAATCGATCAATTTCCTACCACCTTCCCCATTTACCGAAAGTCCGCGAGGCAGGCCCTCGTCCCAAGGTTTCCTTATGGCATCTTTTACGTTCCTGGAACTTCAAACATTCAAATCCTGGCAGTGTTCCACTTAAAACAAGATCCTAAAAAGCTGAAAAAGCGAGTTTAAAACACCTGTCCAATACAGGTCCCCATCGTGAATATATTTGATTAATCATCATCCTTTTTTTCATCTTTTGAACGACTTCTTCAATGCGGGCCGGCTGGATCCGTCCGT
>CAYXYA010000086.1:0-1823 GCA_964469185.1 uncultured bacterium
CGACGCGGCGACCGGCGCCACGATCGCCGGTTTTCCCGTGAGCACGGGAGCTTCGATGGATCTCGGGCCGCTGGTGGCTTATGGTCTGGTTTTCGCTTCAGCCAATGACGGCCGGTTGTACGCTTGGAACGCCGCGACCGGGGCCGTCCAACCTGGCTACCCTATTCTCCTTAGTCTCTCCGGCTTCAACTTTTCGGTGCCGGTGGCTCATAACGGCCATGTTTACGTTTCCTCTGACGGAAAACTTTTTGGTTTTGACCCCGCCACCGGAACCGCTCTTGCCGGGTTTCCCGTGGTGTTGACGGGTTCGGGCTCCGGATGTTATTCCTCGCTGGCGGCCGCCAATAATATCGTGTACGCCGGATTGACCGATGGGAAACTTTACGCCAATGACGCCACCACCGGCGCGGCTATCCCGGGTTTTCCCGTGACGGTCGGAGTCCAATACTCGACCCCCGCCATCGCGAACGGACGGCTTTACATTGGTTCGGACGCGGACGGCAAGCTTTATGGGTTTAACGCCGCGACGGGTGCCACCCTCCCCGGCTTTCCGGTGAGCAGTAACCGCGCCAGCAATCTTCGTTCTGGCCCCGCGGTGGGAAACGGGTTGGTTTATATCGGCGACGATTCCAACACCCTCTTGGCCATCGATGCCGTGACCGGGGTGATCGTCTGGCAATATTCCCTGGGAGCCGGTTTCGAGGGAGTCGACCTATGTTCTCCCGCGATCAAGGATAATATGCTCGCCATTACCTCGGACGACGTTGGGGGCATCTTTGTCTTCGGATCTACGACCGGGGCCTCTTCTTGCGGGGATACGCCCACTTCTACAGCGACGCCATCGGCGACATCCACTCCGACCCATACCCCCACGATGACGGTCACCGTCACGCCGACCAATACTCCCACGATGACGATCACGCTCACGCCGACCGACACCCCCACGATGACAGCTACGTTCACGCCGACCAAGACCTATACGGTCACGGCAACTCTCACGCCTACCAACACCCCGACTCCCTCACCAACATTTACTCCTACTTGTGAGATCCATGTTTGGCCCGATCCCTACAATCCTAAGACGGCGGTGGGGAACACGCTGAGGATCAGTTGTATGGATGCGCAATCGAAGGTTTCGATATTTACGATCTCAGGCGAATTGGTCCAAACATTGGATCAATCCAATGTTTGTGTGGTGCCTTCCATGTGGGGAATGGTCTATTGTTGGAACGGGCGGAATAAAGACGGGTGGCCTGTTTCAACAGGAGTTTATTTTTATGTGGTTCAGGAAGGCAATAAATTGATCCAACGAGGAAAATTTTTATTGTTGAATACTTCTTGAGGTTCTCGAGCGGCAGTTACAATGCCATCCGCTAAACCTGTTTTTTTAAAACGTGGTCAGGGTATTACGGCAGACAGGTCACGCTGCAGTTGAGCGTGTAGCAATAACAAGAGGTGCCGTCCCAATCCAGGGAAAGACAGCGGTCAGTTCCTGCAATGGTAAAGGAACAGGTCACGGGTGAAGAGCCTCCGTTAATGGTGAGACCGGAACCGGCTGGGGTCCACCACTACTGTGTGAGGGCCATTTCCGACGGATTTGATCCAAGCGGCTCCGAATCCAAAAGGCGGAGAGGCCGGGGGCGGCACGCCGAAACGTTGGGACACGGGTTCTGAGGCACCGCCGTCCAGGCTGACCTGGACCGGGCCTGGAGCGCGGTTATAGTTGGGAGATGCAGGAGCAAGAGCGTCGCCCGTGGAGAAGTACAAGACGATAGATGGGGAGGCCGCAGGGACGACGGGCAGAGGGATTATCGGCCCGGTAC
>CAYXYA010000086.1:1833-7857 GCA_964469185.1 uncultured bacterium
GTACAAGCGGCTATCGACAACAGAAATCCAAATGACGCGCAGAAGATAAAAGCTTTTTTCATTTCGGATCACTCCTATGAACCAACGGCTCCCATCGCGGGAGAATAAAGGGAAGTTGTTTTGGGTTCACTGGGTTTTCCCAGAGACCTTTCCCGGAAACATTGCCGGGTGATTTGCTGTTAATTGTATCATGCGTTCTCTTCTTCCATTCCTTTAACCAGGCTATCGTGTCCATAACGGGTAGATAAACCCGTGGTAATGGATTTCCTTGGATTGAAAATAGCTGAAAAAAATCTTTTAAATGATCGATGATCCTTGTGTTGGCATGAGGACTTAGCGCGATGAGGGATTGAATTATCGCCACTTTGGTATCATGGGTAAAAGCAGATTTATCACGATTCTAAACCTGTCCACGACGGGGACCCGTAGTGGACAGGGAAAAACCGTTGAAGGGAAGTTTTGTTTACCAATTGGGAACAATTTTCCATCGAAAAGCGTCTTAATTATCATGCCAATGAAAAAATATTCTTTAACAGCTTGTTTTATAGCCCTGGCGACTTCATTCCTGTCTCGAGCCGTTCTTTGCGCGGCACAGGAACCGACTCCAACACCTGACGATTCCATGGGCTTGTAGTGTTGCAGCCCCCACCAAGTTGGATTTACCTTCCAACTTTAGTTCGAAAGGCCAAAATCGGATGGAAAACGTGGGGGGCGATATAATGAACACCAAGTTAACTGGCAACATTGTTGGACAAAGTCATCTGGGAAATCCCAGTTGAAAGGGAAAAAGCTTGATAGAACACGTTGAACCAACTGCTGTCTCACGTAAAAAAAGCTTTATTGATCGAAATCGTCTTGTCATATTGATAAGTGCAATAAGCGGTGTTGCTGGCTTACTTCTTCATATCCACTTGCAAAAATTAAGTGGCCTACCATTACTAAACGTTGATTATGATTTACTAATTAATGTTACCTTTGTTTTTGTAAATATTGTTTTTTCTGTGGGGTTTAGCATATTTGTTTTTCTAAGAAAAAATTTCCTTACACCTTTTTCCATTTTTAAGTCCTTCCTTTTGGGATTATCCCTTTCTTATATTCCGTTACTTTTGTTTTATTTAATAATTTTTATTCTTCTTTTGGCGTTTATCCTTTTAACTGGTGGTAAATCATTTTGTTGAATTTAGCCGTGAAACGAGAGCCAGTTGGAAGTTGTCCATTACGAGGAGGTAAAATTAATGCCTGAATATTTTAAAGACCAGCCTAAAGAGCACTTTATAAAGCGTAATCCTGGTTTAATTCCAATAAGCTTAGTAAGCGGTGTTGGCGGATTTTTTCTTCATTTGCATCTAACGGTATTAAAACCTCTTTCTGCCGTTACGTATCTTTCCCTCCTTTGCCCGGGAATGGTTTTTTTAGTTCTCTTTTTTTTAGTTAAAGCTTTCTCGCCTCAACTCGCTCTTCCTAAATATTTTATTTTTGGGTTCTTTCTCTCCTATATTCCATTAGCTCTTTTTTATTTTCTGATGATGCTTTCAATGCAAAATCCCGGATGGTAAATAGATATGGTTAAACTTGTCCACGACGGGGAGGCATTTGAATGGATAAATATAACCGGTTTTCAATTTTGATTCTCAGTTTGGCCACTGTCCCACTTTTCGCGTATGGTGCCGCGGTTAAAAAAGTGGAATATGAAACCTACATCAATCCAAGATTCCAGTTTTCTGTTAAAGTCCCCCAGGGGATGTTATTGCCCGAACCTCCTCCGGAAAACGGCGACGGGCAGGCCTATAACTCTAAAGATAAGCAGGTCCACATGGAGGCATATGGGCACTACAACGCTGTGCCTTTCACTTGGAAAGAGGAATTTCAGGACCAATTGGATGATCTAAAGGGTACACAAGTCACCTATAAGTCATTCAAAAAAAACTCTTTCACAATCTCAGGCTACAAGGGCGATAAAATATTTTATAAAAAAGAACTCTTGGTGATAGAGGATGGAGACGAGGTTTTCCTTGTGTTTAAAATGGAATACCCCAAGAAGGACAAAGAAGCCTGGGACGCGATTGTTAAAACCTGCGCCGGTTCTCTTAAGAAGACGTCAGGGCCTTCAAGTTGGATTAGGCAGTCCAAATAAAGCTTTATGCTAGATGGATTTCCATTAAATATTTAAAGTTTAATCTGTCCACGACCGGGACCCGGATTGGACAAAGGTCTTACTGGTGTTTAAGCAGATCTGAGCCATTTTGAGCCAGGGAGGCAAACTATGAAAATAATTATTTTTTCTATTTTTACACTGGCAGCAACTTTCCCACTTTTTGCCGAAACTGGCTCGTCTCCTTTGGTGGCAACCCTCCGTCTTTCTTCCAGGGAACTATTCCAAAAAGATCAATTATCCCCCAAGAATAAAAAAGCCTTGGATGACGCGAATAAGAAGGACTGGGACGAGTTCGGCGATCCCTTAGGACAGGATATCTACCGGGTTGACATGGATGGGAATGGCACCTGGGAATATGTGATACTTCAAGAAATGCAAAACTTTGAGTCCCGCCTATTTATTTTGGAGGGCGAAGACGGCCGGATCATCTTCAAAAAGGGGTATGGCATCATGGGTGAAGACGATTCGATTGGATTTACCTCCCTCATTGCCCCCGACCAAAAGGAAATCTTGGTCAGTTACAAAGGCGGTCATGGAACGGGCCATTTTGGTTTTGTGGTAGATGTCCTAAAAAAGAAGGGGCACGAGATCAAAAAAATATTCCAAGACTATTTTTATTATTACCAGTGGGAAGATGAAGTGCATGAAGATATCCATTACATAGCCCTCACCGGGAATCACAAACCCTATGACCTTAAAGTGTTCGACGGAACAATGAAAACTGAATGGCGGCACAAAACGAAGAATGGCGATTGGGACGATGATGGTGAGGACTACAAAAAATTATTGATGATCCCCATTGTCCGAAAGTCCGAAAACGACAAGCCCAAGGAAATTTATCTCTGGGATACTAAGGATTACGAGTACAGGAAAAAAGAATCCAAAAAGGTTAAATGAAGTTGTCCACGACGGGGAGGCATTTAATTGAATAGGTATTGGAGTTTGGTTTCATTTCTCACTTTTTTATCTGTCTTGGTTATCGGTTGTGGAAATGCCATAGAAGTGAAAGAAGAGAATGCCGCTAAACTGTGCTCGCTGGCCACTAGCGCATTCAAGGACCAGAAATATGATCCTTTGTACCAGGAAATCGAAAATGAGTTTGGGGTAAAGGCAGACAAAATACGAGTGAACAAAGAAGGCGTTTTTGTACCCCTGAAACATTGGTTCGTGGAAGAGGAAGGGATTTTCATAGCCCGTCGCGATATGGGGAATGGAACCAACAGTACGGACCCTTCTTTGAAGAAGTTGTCACACTGCATTTATGTTTATCGGATCAAGGGCTAGTTCTAAATTCTGCCATGGAATAAAGAACGGTTTTAAGTTGTCCACGACGGGGACCTGCGTTGAACAAGGAAAACATGACACCGAACCGAAGAACTGCCTTTGCTTCCCTGATCGCCTGCCTGTTCCTGTCCTTCTCAAGTGCCTCGGCTCAAACGACCCTCTCGGGCCGTGTCGTGGACGCGTTCCTGGGAGAGCCGCTTCAAGGCGTCTGGGTCAAGGCGGGGGAAGAGAAGGTTCAGACGGATCCTCAAGGGCGGTTCCGCCTGGAAGTCGGGGCGGATGTTTTGGAAGTTTCCCTCGACCGCGCGGGATACGAGCCTGAAAAAATTCCATTGGCCGGCTGGTCGGGCGACCGGACGATCGGGTTGAAGCCGGGCAACGAAACCCTTCCGGAGGTCGTGGTCCGGGGATACAGCGAGAACCGTGAACTTCTTGAAACGGCGGGCGGGTTGTCGCTCCTGACGGAAAAAGATTTTGACCGCAACAACCGCGTGAATGTGGCCTCGACCCTCAATACTGTGGCCGGGGTGAAGGTGGACCAGGCGGTCATGGAAGACTCGCGCATCTCCATTCGGGGGGTGGGTTTGAGGGCGAGTTACGGCAACCGCGACATCGCTTTTTACCTGGACGACATCCCTTTGAACGAGGCGGACGGGTTCGCCCGTATCGAGGGCCTCGACCTTTTCACCGTGGGGGAAGCCGAGATCATCAAGGGACCCGCTTCCAGCGTTTATGGCGCGGGGATCGGCGGCGTCATGAATTTCAAGACCATCCGTCCGGCCGCGGGCGAGACCAGCCTGGAAGCTTCGGGCCTGGCGGGGGATTTTGGGCTTTACCGCGCCGGGGGTGCCCTGAAGACCGACCTGGGGAACGCTAGTTTGTTCGTGGCCTATGGCAACCAGTGGTTCAAGGGTTGGGTGGACCATACCGGCGACAGGCGGAGTTTCGCCACGGCGCTGGGTTCCTTCTTTCCCTCGGACAAGGACACTCTAACGGTCTTGGTCAACCAGTCCCACCAGGTGTCCCAGTACAACGGTGCGCAGACCCTGGCGGATTTTCAAAACAAACCGACCGTGGGCGACCCCAACGCTTCCCTCTATGATTTCCACCGCGGCGACCTTTGGACGAGGTTCGGGGTTTCCAACCGCTACCGTTTCAGCGACCAATGGGAGAACAGCACCAGCGTCTTCACTTCCTCCTTCGCCATCGACCACCCTTACGGTTTCGGCTTCAACATGTCCTACCTCATCGGCCAGATGCAAAGCATCGGGGGAAGGACGCGGTGGACCTTCAAGCCCACGCTGGGCGAGGCGGAAACGGCCGTCACCGCCGGAGGGTCCTGGGTGAGCCAGTCGCGGTTGGACTCGGCTTACGATAATAATTTTGGGGTTCCGGGAACCTTAGGTGCCCTGCAAACCACGGATGAACGCCAGTTGAACCTTTTCGTGGAGGGAAGCCTGTCGCTGGAGAAGAGCACTTTCTTCACCGCGGGCTTGAACTGGAATGAGACCGTTTATTCCGAGAACGACCGCCTGGGGTTGACGCACGACGAGATCGATTTCACTCCCACGGCCAGCCTGAGGTTTGCTTTCTCCCATGTCTTTAACGGCGAGTTCTCCGTTTACGCGAATCTCAGCCAGGGTTTCTCACCGCCTGTTTTGTATGAGGCCACGGACCTTTTGAACGGCGGTTTCCTGAAGGGTATCCAACCGGAGACGGCGACCGACTATGAGATCGGGAGCCGTGGAAAGATCCTGGGCGGAGGGCTGGAATACGACCTGGCGGTCTATGACATGGAAGTCACTCAGGAGTTGATCCCGCAGTCGGGACCTTTTTACACGACCTATTACGTGAACGCGGGGAAGACCTCGCACCAAGGGGTGGAGATCACGGCCTCGACCAACCTGGGAGGGGAAGGTTCTTTCTTCACCCTGGCCAGGCCCAAGCTTGCTTACAGCCTCCAGCTTTATCAGTTCGTGGATTACACGAAGGACGGGGTGGACTATTCGGGCAAGCGCATCACGGGCAATCCGGAGAATCTTTTGAACTTGGGGTTGGACGTGGAAACCCGCGCGGGTCTCTATTTCTCAGGCGACCTGCGCTTCGTGGACACCTATCCCATCACGGATGATAATTCGATCTGGAACCAGGCCTACTGGCTTCTCGCCGCCAAATGGGGATACCGCCATACCTTCGAGAAGGCTTTCTGGACGGACTTTTATGCGGGCGGGGAGAATCTTCTGGATCAGCGTTACGCGGGCCGGGCGATCTTCAACGACCCCGCCGGGAATTTTTATGAGCCGGGTTTGCCCCGGAATCTTTATGTGGGCGCCACGCTGGGAGTCTTTTTTTAGGGGCCCTTTCGCTTGGTTTTCAAGGATCCAATCCGGCTTTTGGTCGGGGGTTTTTAAAGCTTAAAAAAACCCCTGCCCCTTTCTTCGAAAGCCCCTGCCAAGTGGCCCGCCGGGCTCTTCTCAAGTGAGCGAAAGGGACCCATAGGGGAATGTGTGGAGCGAAACAGTGGTCCTTGAACGATCTTACAAAACCCCCTAGATGGATGAGGGCTGGAGAGGGAAGGGGCAAAA
>CAYXYA010000087.1:0-7837 GCA_964469185.1 uncultured bacterium
CGGTCCACACTTTTTTTACTTTTTTGAGGCCGGACCTTCTTTTTTTATACAAAAGCAATAAAATACTGACCATCTTTCCGGCAGCGGGATCCTGGCGGGTGTTCATCGGCCCGAAAGGCGCGGATAACTGCCTTGAGCTTCCGCGGGGCGCCGTTAAAAGGTTTAGACTCAAAAAAGGCGATGTGATCCATCTCAAATTCTAAGGAGCCTCCATGTTCCCTGATTTTTTGAAAGCCGACCCTCAAGTTTGGGAAGCCAATCAAAACGAGCTCAAACGGCAAAATGAAAAGCTGGAATTGATCGCGTCCGAGAACTTCACCAGTTTGGCCGTGATGTCCGCTCAGGGCGGCGTCATGACCAATAAATACGCCGAAGGCTATCCCGGGAACCGTTATTACGGCGGATGCGAGTATGTGGATGTGGTGGAGAATCTGGCCCGCGAAAGGGCCTCCAAACTTTTTTCCGGCGCCGAGTACGTCAACGTCCAGCCCCACTCGGGAAGCCAGGCAAACATGGCCGTTTACTTCACCTTGATCAATCCCGGCGATACGGTTCTGGGACTCGACCTTTCGCATGGCGGTCATTTGACCCACGGATACAAGGGCAATTTTTCAGGAAAGATGTACAACTTTTTCGCTTATCAAACCCGTCAAGAAGATGGACGGGTAGATATGGATCAGGCTCGTGACCTGGCGCGAAAGCACAAACCCAAACTCATCAGCATCGGGGCCTCCGCCTACTCGAGAGATTGGGATTACGCCGCCTTCCGTAAGATCGCCGATGAAGTCGGGGCTTTTTTGTGGGCTGATATCGCCCATACCGCCGGGTTGATCGCCGCTGGTGAACTGAACAACCCCATGGCTCACTGCCATGTGGTCACGACTACGACCCATAAAACCTTACGGGGTCCCAGGGGCGGGATGATCCTCATGGGAAAAGACTTCGAGAATCCTTTCGGTATCACCGCAGCGAAAAGCGGCCGCACCCGCAAGATGGGGGAATTGATCGACAGCCAGATCATTCCGGGCATTCAGGGTGGCCCTTTGATGCACGTGATCGGCGCGAAGGCGGTGGCGTTCAATGAGGCGCTTCAACCTTCCTTTAAGATCTATGCCAAACAAGTGAAGGCGAACGCTAAGACGCTTTGCGAGAGCTTGATCGGTTTTGGTTTCAAGGTGGTTTCAGGCGGGACGGACAACCATTTGATGCTCATCGATCTTCGCAACAAAAAAATCAACGGTAAACAGGCTCAATTGACCCTGGACGAAGCCAATATCACCGCTAATAAAAATCCAGTTCCTTACGATACGGAATCGTCGCTGTTGACCAGCGGAATCCGTCTGGGTTCTCCCGCTTTGACGACACGAGGATTTAAAGAAGGGGAATTCAAACAGATCGGAAAATGGATCAACGATGTCATTTCGGTGCCCGATGATGAGGGTGTCCGCAAACGGGTAAAAGGAGAAATAGCGGAATTAAGCAAAAAATTCCCGCTCTATCCTGAACTTTTAAAAAATTAGTTAAAAGAGATTATTTCGCGGCGGGTATTGGATTGACTGGTGCCGCTTGTTCCGGAGCCCAGCTGGGGGAAGCGCCGCCTTCGGTCGTGAGTTGCTTGACTTCAGTCCCGTTCGAGTTCATCGTGAAAACATTCAAAGTCGTGTTGTCATCCGCCCCGTAAGAACAGTAGAAGATCTTGGCGCTACCCTGGCCATACCGCGGACAAAGACTGTGGGCATTCGACGTCAAGTTGATCGGTTCTGATCCGTCGCTGTTCATCGTATAGATCTGCGTCGTGTCCCCGCGGTAAAGGTTGAAAAGGATCTTTTTGCCATCCGGCGAAAAACTCGGCGCTCCTACGTTCCAATCGGTGTAATGGGTCAATTTTTTCACCGTTTTATCCGACACGTTCAAGACATAGAGGTTATAAACGACGTCTTGGTCGTTCGAGATGTAAAGGACGGTTTTCCCGTCAGGGTCGGGTGAAGGGCTCGCGCACAAGGCTGAATGACCGGACAAAAGGGTCTCCGAGTTGTAACCATCCAGATCCATCTCCCAAATATCGCCCTCTTGAACATAAACGATGTTCTTGCCGTCAGAGGTCCAAGCGGCGCCGGCGTTCAACAAAAGATTGAACTCGGCTGAATGAAGGGAACTTTCCTCGTTGAACGTCAACTGGACCCTGCGCGAATCCGCCATGTTGATTTTCCACAGGTTGTAAATGCCGCTTTCAGCATTCGACCAGTAGAGCACTTGACCGCCGTTCGGGGAGGAAACCGGGAACCATTCGGTGCTTTTTCCGCTGGTCAGCGGGGTGATCTGAGAATCCTTCAAATTCATTTTTACCAAATGACCGCTTTGGGTGAAAACGACGCTGCCCAGAACGGGCACGGGGGTCGGAACCGGCTTGGGGGTAGCTTGCGGTTTGGGAGCGCGGCAACCCGTTAAAGACGTCAATGACACCAAGACAACGACCAACAAGATCAAGGTTTTCAGGATCGAATTGAAGATTCTCATTTGTTGACTCACTTTTTCGACCAATCCGGCGATTGAATGCCGGTAGCCGCTAGGCGTTTTTTACTGCCGCCGGTCAGGGCATCCATCACCCAAAGTTCTCCCGACGAGTTAACATAAGCGATCTTAGAGGCGTCAGGGGACCAGGTCGCGTTGATAACGCCTTGTTCGGTCAAGTATTTTAAAGTGCCGGTATCCTGATCGGTCTTAGCGGCTTTATCGACCACCGCGACCCGATAACCCTTATCGTCAAGGGTCTGTTTCGCTAACGTGAGTAATTGGACCGAAGAGGACTCGACCGGTGAATAAGAGACCAAAGCCCCCATTTCGGGACTAGCACTGAGAATGACCGCCTTGGCTACGGAATCGTGTATCGAAACGGTATAGATATCTTTTGAATCAACCATATAGGCCACGTGATCCGCGTCCGGGGTCCAAGACAGGTCCAAGACGGGTCTATGTATATCGACCAAGGTTACCGAGTCCTTCAGACGGGGATTGACGGCCATCACACTATAATAATCAACGCCCCTTTTCACGCTGAACACCAAAAATTTATTATCCCGATGCGGGGCCCACGCGATGGAGGTGATCGAGCAGGAAGGATCCACCGTCGTTATGGTCGTTTGTTCCTCGTTGCTAAACTCATATTTCCAAACTTGATGACGGTAAATGTACGCGATCTCGTCGCTCTTGGGCGACCACGTAAAAGAAGGTTTCAAGCTTCTTGGCGCGGGAACGGCCATATCATCCCACTCGGTCAATTGAGTTACGCCGCCGGTGTCTTTTTGATAGGTGTAAAGATTGACCTTGCCGCTCTTGCCCGTGGAAAGAAAGGCGAGTATTTTGCCGCTCGGCGACCAAAGAGGGAACCAACTGCTGGTTCCGATTTCGGTAATACGGATGCGTTCCTTGCCATCGGTATTCATGGTCCAAAGGGTGGGTTGCCCCTTCTCTATGGTGGTGTAGGCGATTTTTTCGACAGGCAGCGGAGTAGGAGTGGCGGCCGCGATCGTATCTGCGGCTGGTTTCGAAGAGGTGCTGACGGCTGGTTTGGCCGCAGGCATAGATGAAGGATTCACGGGCTGAGAAGCGGTTTGAGTGGTCGCTGTGTTCGGGGCGGATGAAACAACGGTCTTAAAAAAGGGGAGAGAGCGTTTTCCGCAGCCTGGAATGTTTACGTCGCATCCCGTGGAGATCATGAGGAGAAGCATCAACATTGCGGAAAAGATAGAAAGGCTTTTAAAGGTTTCTCGCAATTGTTCTTTCCTGGTGAGCGTAGTTTCGACGGGTGTAGTTTAAATTTTCAGGACGTCGAAGTCAATGAAATCAGGGCATTTTGACGGTTTTCATCAAGGGACAGCTCTCTGTTGAGACATTCCAACACTTATTTGGATCAAGGTCAGAATCGGATTTCTTTACGTTAGCGTACGCGTACCGAGCTGCCACGCAGTTAACCTTATTATCTCGTGGCTTTCAGCCACACTTTATTTCGAGAACTGTGTACACGGCCATCCCCTCGGGCAGAGCCCGGGGCCAAGGCAGCCGGTTACCCTTCCGCCTCTAAAATCAAAATGGTCCCATCCTCGGCCGGACGCAACCGAACCGAAACGCGGGGATGCGAAGGGAAAGCCTTCTCGATCTTGCCTTCCTGGGCGGTTTCGATGGCTCGCATTAAATCCGGTTTGGGTAAAAGGTCCAAAAGATGACTTCCGACCAGTTTCGAAGCGTCCCTGCCCAACGCATTGCCGGCCATTGGCGTGGCTTCTTGAACGACATAATGTTTATCGACAAAGATCGCGTGAGACCCCGCCGCGGTCAACTTCGAGTAGACCGGTTCCAAACCCCTGGCAGGTTGTTTGGGGTTGACCTCCTCCTTAATATCGGTTTCGGGCTTAGGGGCAATCGTCGTGCCGGAAATCCAAGCGCTTACGATAAGACCTGTGATGAAGCTCGCGGCCCAAAAACAAAACCCCCAAAAGAGAGGTCCGGTCCTGGTTTGGAAAACGATCACGAGATCGACGGAGGGAAGTGAACCATTTTTAAGTGTGTCGTGATAAGACCATAGAACGGGGAAATGGTAAGCGACATTGTCCGGTATCACTTGGGCAAGATGATCCCGATTGCCGCCCTCGGCGAATATCTTCGAGCCTGACGAGGCTCGAAAAGCCCGAACGCTCTCGAACTTTTCCAGGCTCTTGGACCAGTCGATCATCGACATGTCGTCCTTCAATTGAAGGGCGTAAGCTAAATGGTCTTGCGCCAGACGACCCATTTCACCGTACCGGTTGACGTCCTCCCGATAGGAAAGAACATACCCGGCCCCGAAACAGACCGAAGCCAGAATGAAACTTAGCACTAATACCGATTTATTGAACATTACCCGCGATCCCATAAAGTTCCCTTGGAAGCGAAAAATATAATATAATCTCAGTTCTGTTGAGCATTTTATAGATTTTTACCGGGGTTTCGAGCATGAAAAGCGCGAAAAATGAATTGAAAAAATTAAGACAGTCCATTGACCGCATCGACGCGCAACTCGTCCGGTTATTGAATGAACGGGCGAAAAACGTTTTAAAAGTGAGGACAGTCAAAACCCAGGGCAAGCTTCACTTCTACGCGCCGCACCGCGAGATGGAAGTTTACCGCCGCGTCAATCAACTCAACCAGGGGCCATTCCCTGCCGAGGCTCTGGAAGCCATCTTCTGCGAGATCATGTCGGGCTCGCTTGCCCTCGAATCGCCTCTCAAGATCGCTTACTTCGGTCAGCAGGGAAGCAACACGCATATCGCGGCGCTTCAAAAATTCGGGAGTTCCTCCCTGTATGTTCCAGGCTCCACGCTGAAGGACGTCTTCTTGGAAGTGGAACGCGGCCGCGCGCACTACGGTGTGGTGCCCATCGAGAATTCCACCGAGGGTGTTATTTTTCACACGCTGGATCTATTCGTTGAATCCGATCTGAGAATTTGTTCCGAGATCCTTATGCCGATTTCCCATACGCTCATGTCCAAAACGGGCGATATCAAAAAAGTAAAAAAGGTTTACAGCCACCCGCAGGCGCTTGGCCAATGCCGCGTTTGGCTCGAGGCGAACTTGCCAGGGGTGAAGATCATCGAAAGCGCCAGCACATCCAAAGCGGCTCAACTAGCCTCGAATGACCCGCGTTCAGCCGCTATCGCGTCCGACTTGGCCGCGAAGCTTTATAAACTCAAGCCCATCGCAAAACGCATTGAGGACCTGCAGGACAACTACACCCGCTTCTTGGTGATCGGAAAAACCAGCGCCGAAAAAACAGGTAAAGACAAAACCTCCATCATGGTTTCGATCAAGGATAAAGTCGGGGCTCTCTTTACCCTGCTTTTACCCTTTGAAAAACAAGGTCTCAATTTGACCAGTATCGAGTCCCGTCCTTCGCGCAAGAAAGCCTGGGACTACTACTTCTTCATTGACTTCTTGGGGCACATCGACGATCCCAAAACTCAAAAGGCCATCCAGGAGATCGAAAAAGCCTCTCTGACCGTAAAGGTGTTAGGGTCGTACCCGCGCAGCGAGTACTGACCATGCCCTTTCAGGTTCCCCTGCGGAAAAATCTGAATTCCATGAAACCTTATGTTCCCGGCAAGCCCATCGAGGAGCTTGAAAGGGAACTGGGGATCAAGGACGCGTCCAAGATCGCCTCGAACGAGAACCCATTGGGTCCCTCCCCCAGGGTCCTGGAGGCGCTGCAAGCCAACCTTAAAAAGATCAGCCGCTATCCCGACGGCGCGGCGCATAACCTGAGCCAGGCCCTCGCGGGTTATTTGGAAGTCAAACCCGACCGGATCATGATCGGCAACGGATCCAATGAACTGCTGGTCCTTTTGGCTCAAATGGTTTTGAATCCCGGCGATGAGGTCATTTACGCCGAACGGTCTTTTTTCGTTTATACACTCAGCGCCCAATTGTTCGAAGCGGTGTCGAAAGTGATCCCTCTCAAGAGCGAGACGCACGACCTGCAGGCCTTCGCGAACGCCCTCACGCCGAAGACCCGGCTCGTTTTCATTTGCAATCCCAACAACCCGACTGGCACGATGGTGCCGCTCTTGGCGGTCGAGGCTTTCTTGAAAATTTGTCCGCCCAACGTACTGGTGGTTTTGGACGAGGCTTATTACGAG
Source organism: uncultured bacterium (assembly GCA_964469185.1). GTDB lineage: Bacteria > Oederibacteriota > Muellerivitia > Muellerivitales > Muellerivitaceae > CAYXYA01. Next base: position 6,669 of record CAYXYA010000087.1, read on the forward strand.
TACGTGGATGAGAAAACTTTTTTTGAATCCCTCGATTTGACGGATCAGTATCCCAATTTGGTGATCCTGCGAACATTCTCCAAAGCTTTCGGTTTGGCGGGTCTCAGGGTCGGTTACGGCGTCGGACATCCCGACCTCGTTTCGGTCTTCCAGAAAACCCGTCAGCCCTTCAACGTGAACAGCATGGCGCTGGTCGCCGCGCAGGAAGCGCTTTTGGACCCGGAACACATCAAGAAGGTCGTGGAACTCAACCGCCGGATGCGCCAACGGATATTCGAAGGTCTGAGGAAACTTAAACTGGATCCCGCGCCCAGCCAGGCTAATTTTGTTTACTTCAACATCCCTAACGCGCAGGATATTTACCAACGGCTTCTGAAGAATGGGATCATTGTCCGTCCCATGGGTCCCGACGCGCTGAGGGTCACCACGGGAACCGAGGAAGAAACCGAAAGATTCTTAAGGGTGTTCGCTGAAGTTTATTTGAAGTAGAGGCTGCCAAAAATTTAAATAGAATGACAAAGCAGCCTCTCTCCCCCAAAGATTCCGGAGGAATCGTGGGGATTCGCCGAATGTTTTTAGTTGAAAAGTCCATTTGTGGAATTTTCAACCGTCTGTAAATTAGGAGCGGATTTTATGGCCCGAAAACTCAAAGTTACGATCGTGGGTGTCGGCCTTTTGGGCGGCTCACTCGCCTTGTCCCTTAAAAAGAAAAGATCCTTCCGCCTGACGGGATGGAACCACCGCGCGGTTTCACGTAAAAAAGCTTCGCGTCTTTTGCCTGTCGCGCCTACGCTCGAAAAGGCGGCGGCGGGCGCCGACATCATCCTTCTTTGCTCGCACTCCGGCACCATCCTCCCGTTATTAAAACAACTTCGGCCAAGCCTTAAACCTGGGGCGCTTGTCATGGATGTCTCCAGCATCAAGGGCGTCTTGGTCCAAGAAGCGGGGAAGATCAAAGGTATCGCGGATCATTTCGTGCCTTGTCATCCCATGGCGGGCAAGGAAAAATCCGGCGCCGCCTATGCTGATGCCAGCCTATATAAAGGGAGATACATATTCATTACCCCTCTACCCAAAAACACTAAGAAGCTTGTTTCTCGCGCGGTCCGGTTTTGGAAAGTTCTTGGCGCTCTTCCTGTGGTGATGGACGCGAAAACACACGATAAGAA
>CAYXYA010000088.1:0-7727 GCA_964469185.1 uncultured bacterium
CCTGAACAGCTTTCTTTTTTTGCCCCTTCCCTCTCCAGCCCTCATCCATCTAGGGAGTTTTGTAAGATCGTTTGTGAGGACCACTGTTTCGCTCCACCCATCCCCCAGTGGGTCCCTTTCGCTCACTTGAGAAGATCCCGGCGGGCCACTTGGCCCGGGGCTTTCGAGGAAAGGGGCAGGGTGTTTTTAAAGTCTTTAAAAACCTTTGTTGGAGAAGGTCGAAAAATAAAAAAACACTGAACGGAACATTACGAGGGAATTAAGTCTGTAGTTCCCAATCCAGCTACTTCAAACGAGCTTCGAGTTCTCTTTCGATCTCAGCGATGCGCTCAGGCGATAGCGCTTCCATGGCCGATTTTCCAGCGGGAGTGAGAGCGACGAACTTCGGCTGATTGGTCAAGACTAGGCCCTGTTCCCTCATCAACTCCAGGATGGAGTCCAAGCGCGCTTTATCTTCTTTTGGGTTGATGGCTTTTTGAAACCCGATGTCCTTGAGGATCTTGTCTTCCATAAGGAACGCGGTGCCGCGTTTTTTGAAGCTGGTGAGGATGGTGTCCCTAAAAATTTCAAAATCGTCGGATGGCATAAGATCCTTATCCGTTTACATAACTGTTGCTGGACATGTCCTTGCCCCTCGCCAACCAGATCTTAAAGTCGGGGTACTTCTCCGAGTAAACCTTGGTCTCGGTGGAAAAATATCTCATCGTGTAACCGCATCGGCGGTTGGGGCTCGTATTGGCCATAGCCCCGTGCATGATCCTGGCGTCGTGCAGGGAGCACTCTCCCGGTTCCAACTCGAAGTAGGCGGCCTTGGCCTCGTCCACGTTCTTGATCTGAGAGCTGAAGGTGTTGACCTTGTCGTCCACGGCCTCGTAATCCGAAAAACCGTTGTTGTGCGAACCGGGGATCACCCTCATACAGCCGTTCTCTTTATTACTACGGTCGATGGCCAGCCAGACCGTCACGATCTTGTCATAACGGGAAACGCGGCCCTTCCAGTAATAAGAATCCTCATGCCAGGGTGTGGCCCTTCCCTTGAAAGGTTCTTTGCAGATGAAGTGGCTGGACCATAGACCGATGTTGGGGCCCAGGATAGGTTCGACGACATCCAGCGGCTCGGACGATAGCAAGAACTCGAGCAAACGGGGGTCGCGAAAGTGCGGGGTATCCAGTTCGTCGGAGAGCTTGTCGCCCTTCTGGGCCAGGTGTTCCTCAAAGATGGCCCTGAGCTTGGCGAGTTTTTCCGGAGCGAAGACCGGATGTTTATAGATGTGATAACCATTCTTTTTGTAGGCCTCGACTTGGGCCGGAGATAATTTTGGTTCCATTTCATTCCTCCAGACGATAAATACGGCCGTTCGAATAACCCAGGAGATAGATCTCGCCATCGGTTCCTTCGCCGAATGAGGAAATATTCTCCGGTTGCTCGATCAATCTTTCATCCACGCTCAAGCGGCCCTTATCGGCGCGAAGCGCCCGCACCCAGCCCAGGACATAATCGGCGTAGAGATAAGCGCCCTCCAACCCCTTCAAACGCTTGCCGCGATAGACATATCCGCCGGTCAGGCAGGGTCCGTAAGCCGCGGACTTATCCGTTCCCGACGGCTGATGGGGATAATCCAGGATGGGGTCGATCAGAGGGTCCTTGGAACTGGAAGCCTTGAACTCATGGGCGCCTTCGCGGATGCTCCATCCGTAATTACCGCCCTTGCGGACGATGTCGATCTCTTCCCACTTGTCCTGACCCACGTCGCCCACCCAAAGCTCGCCGGTCTTGCGGTCAAAGCTCATGCGCCAGGGATTGCGGATGCCGTAAGCCCAAACCTCGCCGCACGCGCCGGGTTTGCCGGCGAAAGGATTGTCCTTCGGGATCGCGTAGGGCAGTCCCGCGTCCTGATGGTCCACATCGATGCGCATGATCTTGCCCCAAAGGCTTCCCAAATTTTGCCCGTTGTTGTCGGGGTCTCCGCCCGAACCGCCGTCGCCCAGCCCGAAATAAAGGTATCCGTCAGGCCCAAAGAGAAGCGTGCAGCCGTTATGGTTTCCATAGACCTTGGGGATCTCGAGCAATACTTTCTCAGACTTCGGATCGGCCTTGTTCGGGTTGGTCGCCGAGACCTTGAAGCGGGACAGGACTTCCCGGTGCGGATTCGAAGCGATGTAGTAGACGTAGAAATAACCGTTGGTCGCGTAAGAAGGATGGAAAGCCATCCCAAGCAAACCCTCCTCGCCGTCGGAGGTACGGACTTTTTTTCTTATGTCGAGAAAAACCGGGGCTTTTTGGGCGGAAGGGCTGTTCTTGAAGACCCTTATCTTCCCTTTTTGCTCCACCACGAAAAGACGGCCCGATCCGTCCGGGGAGGGTTCCAGCCAAACAGGCATTTTGAATTTCAAATGGGGGAAGGCTATCTTCATATGAACGGAGGGGAATGCTTTGGACCAGACTGTGCTTGCGGAAAACCCCACGACGATCAGGCAAAACGAGGTCATTTTGAGGGAGGGTTTGAATTTCATGAGAGGCATTTTATCTTATTTCTTATGGCCTAGACCTACCAAAAAAGTATGGATGGAATGTCTGAATAAAAGCCAAAGGATCACCAAAACCACCGCGAGAAGGACCACCCAAAGGAAGAGAGGACCCAGCCAAGTCTGGAGGATCCCCAGTTGCTGGCCGAAATAGTAGCCGACGAAAGCGTAAAGGAACGAGTAGGCCGCCGACCCCGCGAAGTTATAAAAAAGGAATGAACGCCAGGGCGTCTTTCCCACGCCCGCCAGGTAACCCGTGATGGGATGGAGCAGAGCCACGAATCGCGCGAAAAAAACCGCCTTGGCTCCGTAGTTTTCGAAGAAATGTTCCATTTGGCGGATCCTTTTGGGATCGGCGTGGAACCAGTTGATCTTAAGGATGAGAGGATGGCCGTACCGAAGGCCCAGCCAATAAGCGATGTTGCTGCCCAGAAAGCAGGCCGCCGTCGCGGTAGCGCCGACCGCCCAAAAGGAAAGGATGCCTTTGTGCGCGATGAATCCGCCTCCCAGAACGGTCATATCCTCGGGTATGGGAAGACCCATGTTGTTCAGGGAAACCGCGATAGCGATGACCCAGTAACCGTGGTCGGCGAGTAAGGTCTGCAGCCAATGGAGCATGGTCAATTCTCCCACATGAAGATACGCATCTCTAGGAGTCTTGAGCAGGGGCTCCTATATTTAGCTCCCTCACCCTCGAGGGGAGCGGGTGGCCGCTTTACAGTCCAATCACCCCTCACCCTTCCCTCTCCCCCAAGGGGCGAGGGTATTCGGGCATCATGGCTTTACGGCATAGATGCATTAAGGTATTTTGGTCTCGGGGGGAAATCAGCATGAAATCGAAAACCATTCTTTACTCAAAAAACAAAAGATACCCGAAAATCAGCAAGATCAAAGCTGACGAAGACGTTTTTAAGGAACGCTCCAAAGAACCTGCTCGAAAACTAGGATCTGTTTTGAAAAGCCTTAAACGCGATGGGTGTCTATGATCCGTTTTACAACAGCCTTTTAAACTGAAAGCGAGCCCTATGGAAGCCCAGGATAAAAAGCCGAACCTGTTGCAGATCGCTACCAACGCCATGATCTCCAACGGCATGGAGCCGGAATTTTCCGCTGACGCCCTGAAGCAACTTGAGGGAATTCAAAAACCCGCGGTCGAGTCCGGCGGTTCCCTGAAGGACATGACAAGCCTCTTGTGGTGCTCCATCGACAACGACGATTCCCGCGACTTGGACCAACTTTCCGTGGCTGAAAAATTGGACGGGGGCAAGACCCGCGTCTTCGTGGCCGTCGCCGATGTGGACGCGTTGGTGAAACTTCAATCCCCCCTCGACCTTCACGCCCGCAAGAACACCACCTCGGTCTATACCGGCGTGAAGACCTTCCCGATGCTCCCTGAAAAACTCTCTACCGACTTGACTTCCCTGAATGAGAGCGAAGAGCGGCTCGCGGTCATCACCGAAATGATAGTGGACTCCACAGGCCAAGTGACCGAATCCCAACTCTATCGGGCAAAAGTGAAGAACAAAGCCAAGCTGGCTTACAACGCCGTCGGTTCTTGGCTGGAAGGCAAGGGCCCTCTTCCTCCCGCCGCCGCGAAGGTCGCCGGCATGGATGAACAACTCAAGATGCAGGATGAGGCCGCGCAAAGAATGCGCGCTCTTCGCCACACGCATGGGGCCTTGGATTTTCAGACCTTGCAGCCGAGGGCCGTCACGGACGGGAACACGGTCATCGACTTGCAGTTGGAAACCCAAAACCGCGCGGGTGAGCTCATCGAGGATTTCATGGTAGGCGCCAACGGGGTTTCGGCGCGCTACCTGACCGACAACCGCTTTCCCACCATGCGAAGAGTCGTGAAGATCCCCGAACGCTGGGACCGCATCGTGGCCGTTGCGAAGGACTTGGGCGAGACACTTCCGGAGGTTCCAGACTCCAAAGCACTGGGAGCTTTCCTGACGGCGCAAAGAAAGAAAGACCCTCTTCACTTTCCTGACCTATCGCTGACCATCGTCAAACTCATGGGCCGGGGCGAATATGTGCCGGAAGCTCCCGGTCAAACGCCCATCGGTCATTTCGGCCTGGCGGTCCGCGATTACAATCACTCCACCGCTCCCAACCGCCGCTATCCCGACATCATCACCCAGCGCCTTCTCAAGGCCGCCTTGGCCAAGCAGGCTATTCCCTATTCAATGGATGACTTATCCTCTCTCGCTTCGCATTGCACCCAGCAGGAAAACGCGGCGGACAAGGTCGAACGGCAGGTGAGAAAATCCGCCAGCGCGATGTTCATGGAACCGCGCATCGGGGATTATTTCGAGGCCATCATCACCGGCGCGTCGGACAAAGGTGTTTGGCTGAGGCTTTTAAGTCCGCCGGTCGAAGGCAAATTGGTGCAAGGGTCTCACGGATTGGATGTGGGTGATAAGGTGAGGGTGAAGCTGATCACGGTGAATGTCGAGATGGGGTATATCGATTTTGCTAAGGTTGGCAAATGACCATAAAATCCAAAGGTAATGATATTACCTTTGAAATTCCGACACCCGAATTCAACAGTGGTTGGGAATTAACCAAATTATCCCTTCGAACATTTTTAAAAAGTTTTTGGTTCATTTTAAAAGTCGCCCTGCCTTTTTATATTCCCATTGAGATCATAAAACATTTGCTGTTCCCCGATACCGAAAAATTTATTGGCCCAAGCCTCAAATTCGATACTTTAATGGGCGGACTCTTCGGGACCTTCGTGGCATTATCCGTGGTTTACGGAGTCGCTCACTTTCTCGAATCTAAAGCCTATCCCACCGTAATAGAAGCTTATTCCTTCGCAAGAAAAAAATGGGCTCATCTATTTGGCCTAGAATTCATTGGCGGTTGGCTCATGATCCTCGGCACACTCATGTTAATAGTCCCCGGTGTTTTCTTGATGATCTCCTATTCTCTGATCCTTCCCGTGTTCTGCTTTGAAGGCTCTAACAAGCAAAACTGGCTCGGAAGAAGCAGGGAGTTGACGCTCGGAAACCGGAAGCTGATTTTGATTTCAGCGTTCTTTATAATATTGTTCATTATTCTTTCTGGGTTTCTTTCAGCACTAGTGACGGAATTATTTTCCTTTTCACCGACAACGTACAATATTTTGGACATTTCCACAGATGTCTTTATGGATGTATTAACATTCGCCTTCGATGTTTTATCACTGTTGATATACCTCAAAGCAAGAAATGACCGTGATAAAAAACCGAAAGAATTTTGGTTCTTAAGGTGGGCTCGGTAAGGTCTTGGTAGGGGTTTTTTCCACCACAAAATCCGCGAAGCGGACATCCTCATCACGCAAATAAGAAGGCTCATCCAAACTGCGGTAAATACCCCATTTAGGCCGAACGAACGAAGTGCCTTCGCGCCAAAGGGCTAGGCCGGTTTTACTAAAGGTCAACAGAACCACCCCATCTTTTACCCGGCGCAAGGTCAGTGAGTAACTTCCGTTCTTTCCGTAAGTGACTTTTTCTTCCGCCTCGACCCAAACTCCCTTGAATAAAGACAGCTCCGCGGAAGTGAGAACGGTCCAATCTCCTTGACCCTCAGGCGGCGTGAAGATCAATTGCAGAACACTAGGTTTCCCAATTCTGGGCGTGAGGGTGATCAGCGGCTTCCCATCATCCCCATCCACGGCTTTCAATTGATGGATATGGCAGAACTTCGGCGAGGCTTGGAACTTCGCGTCCAGTTTGAACTTCCAGCGGTAGGTGCAGGCGTCTCCCTGAAACCCTTTGAGAGCGTCGGGCGAGGGGTTGTAGGTCTTGATCTCGCACCTTTGCCGGTCGTCCTTCTCACAGCGGTCATCGTCCGGCTTCACATGCAGGTGAAAGACAAAAACAAACTTGCCCAGCTCCTGGTCCAAGACCTGGGTGATGTGCGGCCCAAAAGCCTTATGCCCGCAATCAGGAACTTCGTAAGCCTTCTTGCCGAAAGCCTTTTCGATCAGCTGATAGGTGTCGGTCTTGCCGTCAGCGGAAAGGAATGTTTGAGCACCCAAAATGGCCGGGGTTAAGAACAAAAAGAATGAAAGACCGGTTGAAAAAGATTTCATGGTCAAACCTTCAACATCGCTTTGGCCTTCTGATACTCAGCGTCAAAACCTTCGATCAACTCCGGATAAATGACCACCCGTTCAATTCGCGTCTTGCCGGGCTTGATACGGACATCCTCGATCAAAAGATAGCGTCCCGACCGGGGCGATTCCTTGACCGCGAAGCGGTATTCCCCGCTTTTCACCTTGATGGACGATTCATAGACTGTCTTGTTCTCGGATTCCATAGTGCCCCCTGAAGTAGATACTGTCTCATTATGAGGGCGGCCTCATTTCCCGACCACTTCTTTATTCCTTCCCTGATAAGATAAACACCGCCTCTCATCCCCTAATAAGGAACACCCATGAAAAAATCGATCCTCATCTTGAGCATCCTGTTGGCTGGAGTCTTCACCGCCCATGCCGAAGAAGCGGTGACCGCCCCGGCCCGCGTACCCGACGTCATCGTCCATAACAACCTGCTCCCCGTTCCCGCCAATATCACCTGGCAGGAAGGCTCCTTGCCGATCACCGACTCTTTCAAGATCATGACCCAAGGAGCGGTGGATCTCCGTGTGAAGAGCGCGGTGAAGCGTTTTTTTGAGAGACTAAAAAAAAGAGCGGGTCTCAACCCACCCGAAGCCGATGGACCATTGGACCATCCCTCCTTGGTCATCGATGTGCTGAACAAAGGTCTCGCGGTTCAATCGGTCAGGGAAGATGAATCCTACAAACTCGTCATCACTCCCCAACAGGCGAAGCTGACCGCCTCGAATCCACTCGGCGTTTTGCGCGGTCTTCAAACCCTTCTTCAATTGGTCCAGTCCAAAGACAAAGCCTTCTCGCTTCCCAGCGTGACCATCCAGGACATTCCCCGTTTCGCCTGGCGCGGACTTTTGATCGACTCCTGCCGCCACTGGCTGCCGGTGGAAGTCATACAGCGCAACCTCGACGGTATGGAAGAAGCCAAGCTGAACGTTTTGCATTGGCACTTGAGCGAGTACCAGGGTTTCCGCGTCGAGAGCCTGAAATATCCCAAACTGCAAGAGCTCGGTTCCAAGGGCGACTACTACACCCAAAAACAGATCAAGGCCATCATCGAGTACGCCCGTCAAAGAGGCATCCGCGTGGTGCCCGAGTT
>CAYXYA010000089.1:0-7716 GCA_964469185.1 uncultured bacterium
AGGAAAATCTGGCCGAACACCGGCTTGATTTTCAAAAGGATTGGGTGGCCGATGTGGAGTTTGAGGAAGAAGGCGGTTATCAGGGGGCACTCAAGATCATCTCGGGAGCCCGCAAGCCCAGCGCGATCCTTTGTGCCAGCGATGTGATGGCGATGGGCGCTATCCGTGCTCTGAAAGAAAAAGGATTGTCCGTACCCGAGAATATTTCCATCGTGGGTTTTGACAACATGGAAGAAGCGTCCTATCACGAACCGGCCCTGACAACCGTGGCTTTCTCGGCTTACGATATGGGTAAATTAGCGGCCCAGAAGATATTCCAGATCATCGGCGGGGAGCCTTTGATGTCGAAAGCGACGACCCTGCAAGCGAAATTGATCGAGAGGGAATCAACTAAAAAGATCAACTAACTTTTTTTAAAATTATGAGTGGGGTAAAATAAGCCTGGATAACCTCCGGGCTTATTTATTTTCGGCAGCCGGTAACTTTTGTTTCCTGTGGAAGGGTAATGAGCGAGATGAATCGAACTAGTGGTGTGAAAACCATTCTTTTGACCCTCCTGCTAACCGCTGCCGGCTTGCCGCTTCCTTCATTCGCCGCTCTGGAGGGGAGCGCGAAAGTGGTTAAAGCGGAAGGCGTTCCCTCATTAAAGCCGGTGCATCCGGGATCCATCGTGACGATAGCGATCCGGCTCCAGATCCAAGAGGGATGGCACGTCAACGCGCACGAGGGGTTGCCCGAGTTCTTTATCCCGGCTGAACTTTCTTTAAGTCCTGGGACCACGGCTCAGATCGTAGGTTCACCGAGATATCCTTCCGGGATCAAAAAAAAATTGGCTGGAGAAACCCTGGCTTTTTCCGTATATGAGCGGGCGGTCACGCTATACGCGGATGTGAAACTTTCAGCGGACGTGAAACCTGGTGTGTTGAATTTGAGTTTTCTGCTCAAGATCCAAGCCTGCAACGACCAAGCTTGTTTGCCGCCATCCACGGTGAAGGTCGGGGTCCCGATCGAAACCGGGGCCATGGACCAGCCGGTCGTGCCGATCCATCCGGAGTACTTTCAAAACGGTCTTTCATCTCAATCCAACGAGGCGCCCGCAGAAAATATCATCGCCCGCTATTTAAAAAATAACGGGGTTCTTTTGACTTTCATCATCATCTTTTTAGGCGGATTGGCGTTGAACCTGACTCCCTGTGTTTATCCGATGATCCCCATCACGATCTCTTATTTTGGGAATCAAAAGGCCGAAAAACCCCGCGTGATCCTGGGAAGGGCGGTGGCTTATGTCGTCGGGATATCGGTGACTTATTCCGCGCTGGGGGTCACGGCGGCGCTGACGGGGCGGATCCTAGGGTCCAGTTTGCAATCGCCGCTGGTATTGATCGGCATCTCTGCGGCCTTGGTCCTTCTTTCCTTATCCATGTTTGGCCTTTATGAGATCCAGGCCCCTGGCTGGCTTTTGAATCGAATCGCTTCGACAAGCACCCAGGGATGGGTGGGAGCTTTGGGTATGGGACTTGTTTTTGGGATCGTGGCCGCGCCCTGTGTGGATCCCTTTTCCATCGGCTTGCTGACTTTTGTCGCGGCCAAAGGGAATCCCTACCTGGGTTTCATCATGTTCTTCACCCTCTCGTTGGGGTTGGGTTTTCCTTATATCTGGCTGGGATTCTTTTCAGGCGAGATCCAACGTCTGCCCAGGTCGGGAATGTGGATGGTCTGGGTAAAAAAAGTGTTCGGCCTTGTCCTTTTGGGAATGCCTCTTTATTTTCTGGGTCCGCTGATGCCGAAGGACTTGAACCACTATTTGGTTCCCCTTTATCTAGTTTTGAGCGGGGCGCTTTTGGGTTGGGTATTTTCGGGAAAGGGGGTTACTCCGGTCTTCAAAAAAATCCAGACCCTATTCGGGATATTCCTTATCCTTTCCGGTTCGCTGACGTTCAAAGCTTGGCCCCGGCCGATAGAGCTGCCCTTCGCGGACTATGACTCGGTTTTATTGGAAAAGGCCAGGAAGGAACACCGACGTGTCTTGATCGACTTTTCAGCTGCCTGGTGCCTGCCCTGCAAGGAATTGGAAATGAAAACATTTCCGGATCCAGCCGTGCGGGAAACCCTGAAGGATTGGGTCCTGTTGAAAGCGGATCTGACCCAATATTCCTCCGGCTCTGTGGAAGAACTTAAGAAAGTCTATGGGATACAAGGAGTGCCGACCCTGGTCTTTATCGGGCCGGATGGGTTGGAGAAAAAGAACCTTCGTATCGTCGGGTTTGCGCCGCCGCGCGAATTCTTGTTGAGGATCCAGCAAGCTTCCGATTAAAAGATCTCGTATTTCTTGAAATATTTTTGGATAACCGCGTCGGTGAAGACGCGGGTCTTTTTTAGCTTGGCCGTTTTCGACCGCAAAAACTCAAAATGGGCCACCTGCTGTAGGCTGTCCCACTTTGGGTCCCCGTAATCATCTCTTTCCAAACCATAAACGATGTCGACCTTGACGAGATCCGCTTTGGCTGTTTCGGGATAAAGCCGGGACACCAATTGCACTGCGGCATCGGTTAAACGTTGTTTTTTGTCCTTTGTCTCGAAGTTGGCTTTGAAGTCGTTGGCATTCCAGAAGAAGTGGACATAATCCGTTTTGTCGGTTATCAGGGCGTTTTTTTTGAACCAGAGGGACCAAGGTATCTTGATAGCGGCCCATTTTCCAGGCAAGAGGGGCGTGGGAGTGGGAGTGGATTCCGCCCAGGCGAAAGCGGCGGTGAACAGTAAAACCAAAAGGTATATTTTTTTCATATTCGTAGGCCATCCTTCCAGATATTAATCTTACCTCAATCGGATGTTTTAAAATCTGAAAAGATGCCGTGTGATCCTGAGAACTTCGTCCATCGGATAGAAGAAAAGAAGCCATCCATAAGCCACAAATACATTCGTGACGGCGATGCCGGCCCATCGGCTGACGGGCAAGGTGTCCCATTTTTGTCCCCAGGCGGATCCTTCCCACTTGTTATGGATCGTCAATCCGACACCGTGATAGATACCCCAGATCCCAAAATGCCAGCTGGCGCCGTGCCACAAACCGCAGACGAACATGGTCACGATAAGGTTGAGGAATTTACGGGCGGGGCCGCTCCGGTTCCCGCCCAGTGGAATATAAATATATTGGCGGATCCAACCGCTCAAAGACATGTGCCAGCGGCGCCAAAAGTCGGTGATGCTCCGCGCGATATAGGGAAAGTTGAAGTTGCGCGGTAAGTCGAGCCCGATCATCCTTCCAAGTCCGATGGCGATATCGCTATAGCCGCTGAAATCAAAAAGGATGCGGATGGAAAGCAGCGTCATGAGCAGGCAAACCGGTCCAAAGGCGAGGTCGGTGCGTTTTTCGAGGAGGTGAATGAGAAGAGTCGCGTTGTCCGCGATGACCAACTTTTTGAAAAATCCGAGAAGCACCTGAGCGAGCCCCAGGGCCGCCTTCTCCACCGCGGGCCTTGGTAAACCTTCCTCCAATTGCGCCAGGAAAGGTTGAAAGCGTTTGATGGGACCGGAAACGATGGAGGGGAAGAAGATACAGAAAATGGCGAATTTAAACGGGTTCCTTACGGGTTTTCCATCGCCGTGATAAACATCCGTCAAATAGTGCACGAACTCAAAAGTAAAGAAAGAGATGGCCAGCGGCATGGCGGGCTGGACCGCGTGGGTGGAGAGCCAGTCCCCAGCTCCACCGCTGAGGGAACGGGCCAGCGAACCTAAAAGAAGGGCCCGGTATTTATAGAAGACCAAGCCCCCGACAGGCACCAGGAGGGCTAAACCGAAAATCCACTTTTTTTTCGGACTGTTTTGGGGGTATTGGACCATCCAGAGGGCCAGATAAAAAGTGATGACCGCCATGATGATGATGGGTGTGACGCCGGCGGGTCCCGCGAAATGATAATGAAAGACCGCGCTGCAAGCGAGGACGTAGAAGAAACGGACCCTAGCGTTCGGCATGAGCCAAAGCAGGAAATAGAAAGCGAGGAAAAAAAGGAGGAACCAATTGGTATTAAAGATCAAAGAAGGTCTCCCGAATCAAAAATCCACATAAATGAACTTCGAGGCGGACAGGTCCCCTGAAAAAAGAAGAATGGCCAAGAACAGAACAAAAAGAACGGCGCCGAGCCCGATCCCTTTTAAAAAGTCGTTCGATCTCATCGTGCTCGCTCCTTTGAAAGAGTGAGGTTCAAGTCCTTGGCGTATCGGTTGTTACCCTCGGGGTTCAAGTGACAGTGGTCCAAAAAACATTGGGAAGGATAGCGGACGGCCCAATCCTCGTAGTGGATCCCTTTGGAAGCGTAGGGCTTCATGAATAAAGCCAAACGCTTTCGATTTTTTTCGAAACTGGGTTTGTCGAGATAACTGCCTAAAAATTTTTGATTTTGAGGGGTCAAGATGACGGTGACTTGAATGGATTTTTCACTCCAAGCATCCAAAATATTTTTGAGGCAGGTGAAGGGTAGACCCTGAGGATCCCAAAGATAAGGTTGGTAATAAGAAGCTATTTTTTGTTTGAGCGCGGCTTCGACCATATCCGATTGTGTCTCGTTTTTTCCGACGACCAATTCCAAAAACCGTTGAAAGAAATCTTTTTGGCTGGGGTAATACCAAAGTGTTTTAAGCGTTTGGGTCTCGCGGAAGAGGATCCAATTCTCGGCCATTCCATCATAAAGTCTGTCGCCGAGTTTGGCCTCCTGGCTTGGCGGTTTTTCAGGAGAAAGTCGTTTTTGAATATTGGCCGGCAGTTCGGCCAAAAGAAAATGCCGTGAAAGGGCTTTGGGTCCTTCGTTGAAATCCTGGGCGAACATTCGGAAATTAAGGAGAAGAACGATCCTTCGAGGAGGATTTTTCATGAACTCGAATGATAGGCTTTCGATATCGGGAAGCAGTAAACCATCCGACCCAAGACTTAAAGCGTTATAGCCATGTGAACTGAGCTGAGACTTCAAATCTTGGGAAAGGGTTTTTGAGCGGGCATCCGGTAAACGGTGTTCCGTGAGGGCGCTGGCGCCCAGGACGCTATCGCCCAAAAGAAGAACCCGGCCGTTGTCCGGTGCCGCGTATCGGAGGCGGTCTTTTATCTCCGCCAGGCTGGTCATGTCCCCTGAAAGGTCGAACCGCTGGTACCAAAAACCAGAAGGAACCGACACCCTGAAAAAAACTTCGGCGGACAATAGAAGCCCAAAGAAGGAACAACAGGCGCCCATGCATAAAGATCTGTTGAGGGTCATTACTCGATTTCCGGCGGCAGGAATTTCAAACGACCGGAAAAGTTTATCATTTTAGTTTTGAAAGTGGGTCTTTTTTGGCTTCGTTCAGACTGGAAAACTTTCCTTAATCTTCTTCCACCAGGACGAATTCCCTTTGCGGGGCGCCACAAGAAGGGCAGTGTTCAGGAATACCTTCTTTGCGGTGGATCAACTCGCCGCAAAGATCGCAACGCCACATTAACTCGGTTTGATCGTTCACGGCGTCATATTGGTAGTTGTTCAAGATCTTGATCTTGGTCTCGAATTTGGGAATGGTGTTCATCGCACACCTCTTCTCTTCCTTTGACTCACTTAAAGATAAGGATATTTTAACGCTGTAACAACGAGGGAAAACCTAGGGTTAATGAATGAACTGGCAATGAAAATTGGGTGGCGAGGTTTTATCTTCGTTTTTTGGAGATGGGTGGTTTTTTTCCGTAAAGCCAGAGAAAGACGCTGAATCCCAGGATCAGCAATTGGGCCAGCAGCGTTTCCCGAGTGGGATAGATGCCGAACCAATCAAAATGCAAGTTGAAGGGTGACAGGGAGATCGGAATGAAATCCACCTCTTGGAACGAATGAACGGCCTTGCCGACGAGGATCACCGACAGGAGGATCATGATCATCGAGGAGATCGTGAAGAGGCTCTTGATGGGGACTTTGGCGCTGAAGGTCAAAAGCATCCAACCGAAAAGCAGGATAGCCGCGAACGCAAAAAGAACGCCCAATCCGAGAGCGGCCTTTGTCTCCGATCCGCCTTCCAGCCAGATCGCCCGCAGGAACAGCACCGTCTCGATGGCCTCGCGGAAGGCCGCGAGAAAAGAGAGGAACGCTAACTCCATCAGGTTCTTTTCTTCCAAGGCTGATCGTACCTGAACGTTGATAAAATTCCTCCAGCGATGGGTCTCGGTGCGGCTATGAAGCCAAAAACCGATATAGAGAAGAACGGCGACGGTCACAAAACCGGTAATGCCCTCCATGAGTTCGCGGCTGATGCCGCTGATCCCCATCAGCCATCCCGAGAAGAACCACGCCACGATACCCAGGGCCACCGCGGTCATCCATCCGCCGTGCACCCAGCGTCTCGCTTTTTGCGCGCCTGAAGCCCGGATGACGCCCAGCAAGGCGACGATCAGAAGGACCGCCTCGAAACCTTCCCTTAATAAAACCCCGAAGGCGAGGGTGAGGGTCAGCCAGGCCGAGGGGGTTTGCTGACGTAAAAGGGCCGCGGCCTTATCCAACGCTTCGATGGCTTTTTTTCCGGCCAGATCAACCTCATCGGCCGGTTTACGGGTATTGATGGCGGTCCGGACCAAACCCATGAGCTGTTCCAGGTCCAGAACGGCTTGAGGGTCGTTGGCTTTCAAACGGGGTTCGATGGGTTCCACTCCTTCAACGTAAGCTGCCAGTGATTTTTTAGCGGCGAACTGGAACTGACCCGCCCGATAATCACTGATGGATTCCTGAATGTTCACGCGGGCAAAAACCAACGAAGCCTGGGCTGTGTCGGTGGATGAGTAAAGACGCAAAAGGGCGATCTGAAGATATTTATCCTCGTTTCCGTCGGAGAGTTTTTTTTCAATAGTTTCATCGGGTGTTGTAGAAAGTGTGGAAAGTAATTTCTCATAGGAGATATTCAATTTAGAGCGGACGGCCTCGAAACCGGTCTTGAGATCCATTGGCAAGAGACTTTTTTGAAACCGTAGGGAGAGAACGTAGAAAGACAAGTTCCAAGTGTCCTGATCTGAATAAGAAGAGAAGGCGGTCATGGCGGTCCCGGGAACACCCAAGCGTATCGTGTTGAACGCTTGGAAAGGGGTCATCTTCTTCATTTTGTCCATGTCCTGGAAATTCATGGGTTTAGTGGTGAGCGTGGCGGAAGAGGGGCCGTCGCCACGGCCTTCCATGCCGTGGCACTTCGAGCAAGTTTGGTCGAAGAGATGTTTACCCTGGTTTAAATTGGGCCAGACAGTTGGAGCGACCTCTAAGTGGCTCAGGGAAATGACTTGTTTCTGGGCCCGTCTCGCGGTCACGGCGACCTTTTCAGGGTTCGCTTTGGACTGGATGAGCTTATTGAGTTCTTGTATGAGGGTTTGAATTTCGGGGGAGGACTTCACTTCTCGTAGGGTTTGTCCCAACTCCGAAGCGGTTTGGGCGAATTCCAATTGTTCCTTATATTCCGGAAGGCTGATGATCTTTCCGTTCTTCACGGCGCCGCCGTAATCCACCGCCAGATAATCCAAAAGATGGACCAACAGCCTCGGTGAATGGTCACCGGGTTCGTTCGAGGGTGCGACCTTGTGCTTGGAAATGAGCCAAGCGGCCGTGGAGAGGGCGGCGATGAGAATGAAGGAATAGATCAGTTTGCGATTCAAACGGGCCTCAATCTTTGATGTGGACTGATGATATTGAAAATCATTATCAAAATCAACCCTTCGATGCACTTCGT
>CAYXYA010000090.1:0-7690 GCA_964469185.1 uncultured bacterium
GCTGAAGAAGAGGTGTTAGAAACAGCGCTATTTTGAAACGTCAAACGTGACAAAACGTCGCTAAAAGACCCCACGTTGACGGAGTCTTGTGAAGCAACGGACAAACCTTTATTCGAAAACCCGGAGGTGTCCGAATGGGTCTGAACCATTGAGTTGAGGATATCGCTTATGCTTTTCACTTAATTCACTCCGTCATTTCAAACGTTCTTAAGACGCCTTCGAGAAAACACCGCCTGAAGCCGTTGAGGTACCGATTATCCCGACTAAGTCAGCGTACATCTGATCAATTACTTGCATTACTTGAAGCATTGCGTTGTAAGTGATCATCGCCTCCATCGCCTTCTGCTGGATCGAAGCGATGGGAATCCCAGGTTGCGTTACACCGCCGACTATTCCAGGCGAAACTGCGGCGGTATTGGCTTGAGCGTTATTAAGCTGGGTCAAGGAATCTGATGCCTGCGTGTATTGGATTTGAAACATGTCGTCCTGGCTTGAGGATTGGGACAAAACGGCCGAGGCCATATTCCCAATCGGCAAACTGCCATTCAGTCCGGTAAAAACAGTAAAATTTCCAGTAATGTCGGTGATTTGAATGGGAAATGTTTGAGGAGGAGCGGCAGCGGGCAAAGAAGCTTGCAGAGATAAGATTTGAGAGTTTGCATTCCACCCCACGTTCATTACACCGGCAGGAAACGCAGCTTGAATGGCGTTTTTGATAGTGTTCAAGGATTGCGTATTGTTCCAAGTGATCAGCTTTCCGTTGATCATGAATGATCCTGTCGCGCTCGGAGTCACAAAAAATGCTTGTTGGTTCGGTCCCTGATTGAATCCAGGACCGACTAATGAAGAATTCAATGCCGAGAGCGTCGGAGCTCCACCAAAAACAATTTGGGTTTGATTTGTCGCGAAACCGTTATTCATCCGGATAGTACTGACCAAAACATTCTTGATCTTGGACCACGTGATGAAGTTATCCACGCCGCTTTCTTGAACTGTAATTGTGTTCGCAGAAAACATCTCGAATTGTTGAGTCGTGTAATTAAAAAAGGCTTTTACAGCAGGAAGTTTGGCCCTGATCTGCGCCAATATCGAATCAATAGTGTCACTTGTCATATAATTGATAGTGACTCCATTGATCGTAAATTGCGCCGGTGCGGGGGGCCCACCTGGATTGGGCGCAGGAAGGGTCGCGAACTTAGCCGGCATTTGACTTACAATTGTTGCGGACGGATCGACCACTTGGCCAGCCGCATTGATCCCGAGCGTGCTTTGTACGTAATTGTTTCCTAAAAGACCTGTTAAATTTCCTAGGTCCGTAGCCAAAAGACCGGTAGCTGTATTTCGATAAACCTCCGTCGCCAAAATAGGGGAGGCTAGAGGGTTCGCATAAACCGCATTTACAGAAATATCCGCGGCTCTTGTTCCCGTAAAGAAGGCCGTTCCAGTCGTGGTCGTATTCGCCACATATCCGGCTTGATATAAATTGTTCGTCATATTGAGTACCGTAGTGGCGATTTGATCGACTTGCGCTTTGTACGATTGCAGTACCACGTTACGAGCGTAAAGTTCTCCGCCCAAATTGCCTCCGGTGATCAACGAACTGGCGTCTTGCATCGTGATAAGGCTTTGAGAAGACTGAATGGTGACATCAAGCAATTGCGGATTATTGACAGATGTTTGCAAAATAGAAGCGCCGGAATCGTCTACCAATGAAAGACTGTTTATCCAAACATGAGCCACGCCATTCGTTGCGAAAGAAACTTGAAAATTCATCAAACGCGAAAGCCGATCCAAAGCATAATCACGAGCGTCCAAGAGACTGTTTTGGTTCGACCCAGGAGTGGTAAGAAGTTGTTTATTAATGGCGGCTAGTTGCTGCAAAATTCCATTGATCTGGGTAACGGTCGTATTAATTTGGATATTCATGCCTTGCTGCAAACTTTGTAATTGACTGAATTGGGCGTTGGCGGTTCGAGCAAAAGACACACCCGCGTTGACTACGCTCGATTGTAAAGCAGTGCTGGTCGGAGTAACGGCCAGATTGGTCCAAGACGTCGTAAAATCGGTTAAAGTCGAACTCAAGGTGATGGGTCCGTTTACGATCGAATTGATTTGATCCATGATGCCAGACGCGGTGGCGTTGGAAAGAATTTCGTTATATCCAAGAAAAATGCTTTCGTGTTGAATTTGAGCGTCCAAAAAAGAACTTCGAAGTCTCGTGATCGAAAGAGCCATGGTTCCCGTTCCAACCGAAAACAAACCATTCGCGCCCATAAGGCTGGCCGATGGCGCATTGATCGAGTTTAGCCGTTGTACGCTGTTCATCAAATATCCATTCGAATCCAGATAAGTCTGGGACAAATTGTTGGCATTCACCTGTTGTTCCAATTGCCGAAGGATCAACCCGCTGGTAATCGTATTTAAACTCTGAAAGCTATTGATCATTGTCCCCTCCTCACGCTATCCGGTTTACAAAAGAAGATTTGTTTTCTTCTTTCAAGGCCGAAGATATAAAAGATCTTTGTTTTCCGCCATCTCGAATTATTTTCAAAGTAAATTCCGTGAATGAAAGCGCATTGTTTAAAAGTTTTTCACAACCACTGTTCGCTTCTCCCAACTTCTTTCCCGATTGCATCAATTCGACCAATGTTTTTTCAAATTCTTCGACCACATCGACCGACGCCTTCTTCAAAACGTCCATCAACCCCATCGTCTTGACTCCATTAAGCTTCGCCATTTTGACGAGCATTTCATTTCTACGACCAATTATAGGAGTTAGAGCGAACACTTGTTTTTCTTGAAGCCGCGCATTCTCGGACAAAATCTCCGTTTTTCCGCTGATCAACAATTCCTTTTGCGCTTCGGCCAAAAGAGATAACTGACGGTAACAAGCCGTCTCTTCTTTCAAGCATTCGATAAGCGATAAAAATAACTCGTTCACGGTTTATCCTTTGGGATGAATCACGTTTGCTTCAACTAAGCTTTGAGCCAGTTTTTCAATGTTCACCGAAAGTTTCCCGGAGTCCGCCTGTTTCACTAATTCCTCGACCCGCGCTCCGCGAATTTGACTTGCCTGGAGCGATTCCCGTTGAAGTGATTGCATCACCTCAGCGAAAGAACTTAAAGAAACGGACGAAGCGGCCGGAGCCCCTTTATCCGCACCTGCCTTGGCCGCTTGATCCGTGCCGATCGATTGAAGAACTGCTGGAATATTTTGAAAGCCATCGATTCTCATAACTGTCTCCTTTGGTTTGGTGATAAACCTAACGTCACCGTAGCGGAAAACTTGAGGGGAATATCAGGAGAAAACTGCGAATTAAAGATAATTCCGCTTTTTAAGGGGAAAAACCAAAGTCACTGATAAACAAGCGTTTTGGGAAATTGGATAAAATTGCCATTTTAAAGGCAAAAGAGCACTAATCGCCCCGTCGATCCTTCAAATGCTTGGGATCGCGACCATCTTTTTTAAAGGAATTTGTCGGTTTTTGGCGATTTAGCTTATATTTTTCGATGTTTTCTTTTAACTCTAAGGCCAGTTTGCTACGACAACTATCACATATTTTGCCGGTCACGATGGGGCTGCCGCAGGTTTCACAGATAACGACGCCATCGGTTCTAGCAAGCCGGAGGCGGTTTTCGCGTACATAACGATATATCTCTTTGATGTCGATCCCAGTTTCATCAGCTATTTCCTGTGCGCTGGAGGCTGGTTTCCTGGAAAAAAACTCGAATATTTTATGATAATTATCGTCATTTTCTTTGATGCACGCGGGACAAATATCGGAGCCGCCTGGCGACCTACTAAAAACCCTGCCACAGCGCGAACAATTCGACAAATTCACGAAAATCTCTTGATGTGAGGTTCAGTGACCTGTTTCAGTTTTTGATAAATCACATTTCCAATGCCGATTCCGCCGGAAGAGGCCAGCTGTTTGGATAATTGCTCATCCTGCATGCTCTCAAAAAATTCGGCCGCCTGGGAATTTCCAAATAAATTGGATTTTTGAATTGAATGACGCATTTCCTTGAACATCATCTGGATAAAAATCGACTCGAAATTTTGAGAAACTTTTTTCAATTGAGCATCGGTATGAACTTTGGGCCCGGACAAAGGATTCAAGTTTTGAACGGGAGAAAAAGAACCGGAAGAACTGGGCGTTGATATTGACGAGCCGTTCACCGCCTGATTGGCGGCCTGAGATACCAACCCCGGTTTTAAAACGAAAGCATTCCGTAACGCAGGCATGGAAACCCCATCGAAATCCGGAAGATTTTGAGTCGGCATAAAAGAGGAAACAGATTGGATAGGTAAATTCACAAATAAAATCCCGTCTTAAATGATATTAAGTTCAGCGTGTAAAGCGCCTTCTTCTTTGATCGCCTGAAGGATCGAGATCAAATCACGCGGTGTTGCCCCAACAGCGTTAACTGCCTCTATTAGATCCAATAAGGTGGCTCCTTCAGGTAGAAGAACAAGATTACCTGACTTACCCGAATCATCAGTTGAAACGGTCGTAGAGTTAGTGAACTGCTCGTGGCCAAAAACCACATCGTGGGTGACCTGAGTCGTTTTTTTGACGACTAGCCGTAAATTCCCATGAGCGATCGCGACAGCGTCAATGCGAACGTCTTGACCAAGTACGACGGTCCCTGTGCGCTCATTGATCACAACGCGGTTCGCGGGTGAATCGGTCATAACCTGAGTGTCTTCGACCGCGGCCACAAAATCAACGACGTTATCACGGTAATTGACAGGGATTTTGACGTCGATTTGACCGCCATCAGTCGCTTTCGCGACTTGTTCAGCAAACCGATCGTTAAGTGCCTGTGTTACTAGCGAGGCCTGGCCAAAATCAGGACGAGCCAACAAAATGGAAATCGTATCGTTGTCCACATAGGTTGACGGCACTTCGCGTTCAACCAACGCGCCATTAGGGATTCGACCAGTAGTCGTGTTGTTGACTTGGATCAATGGGAACTCACCTGTATTGTCCGTAAACCCACCTACCGCTAAAGGGCCTTGACCCACGGCATAAATTTGTCCATCCGGCCCCTGTAAAGGCGTCATCAAAAGTAATCCACCTTGCAAACTTCTCGCGTCGCCGATGGACGAAACCGTAATGTCGATTTTATCGCCGGACTTCAAAAGCGGGGGAAGTTGGGCCGTTACCATAACCGCGGCGACGTTTTGGGTGCGAATTTGATCAGGCGTTATTTTGATATTGAATTGCGCCAACATATTCGTAATGCTCTGAAAGGTAGAAAGAACCCTCTGAGTGTCACCCGTCCGTTGGAGTCCTGAAACCAACCCGTACCCTATCAACTGGTTTTCCCTAATACCTTTCACCTTCGCAATGGTCTTCAAGCGCACTTGGGCAGCTTCCGTAAAACTAATCGCCAAAAACAAACACAAAGAAAAAACGATTCTAAACAAAACGTTTTTTTTACTCATTTTCAACTCCCGCTTCCGTTCTTAAAAAAGGCCAAACCAACTCAAAATACGAGTCAGCAAACCCGGCTTTGACGATTCCGAGGCTGGTCCAGTACCAGTCAACTTGATTTTAGCGTTCGCCACCCGCAAAGAAGAAACCGTATTGTCACTACTGATATCATCCGGCCGGATTTCACCGGTAACTTCCACTGTTTGTTTTTCATCATTAACCTCAACATAACGGGTCCCTTCGACTAAATAATTTCCACTCGGTAACACGGATATAATTTTCGCGGTCATCTGTCCGGTAATTACCGTTTTCCGGCTCGACGTACCTTGACCTCGATGAGCTGAACTAGCGCCCACCCCGATGTTGTTCGTGGTATTTAAGACATTCTGACCCAGGGCGCCTACCCCAAAACCAGCTCCAATAGCGTCACTGCCCGTTTTTTGATACTGACCGCCCGCGGCTTGAGTCGCGTTTGTATCCTCGTTAATAATCACCGTGATAACATCACCCACCCGTCGAGCGCGTTTTTCCGTATAAATGGAACTGGAACCTTCCACAGGATAAAGCGAATCCGCCAAAAGATTTTGATACAAACCCAAAAGCAAAAAATTAACCAAAAGAAATGATGTTTTTCTTCTCATAATTGAAACTCCGATCCACAGTTAAGGTTTTTCCTGATCCACTAAAACGGTTCTTTCGTCCAAAATCCTTCCACGCAAAACTTTATGTGATGCGGTGTTCTCTACCCGGATGACTTCCCCAGCTTTACCATCCTCAATAGCTCTCGTGTCGACTGTTAGTTCGATATTCCCTTTTCGAACTATCGCATGCACAATCTGACCATGCGAAATCACCGGCGGGTCATAAATCGCGTCGACCCTTACAATCGTCCCTGGAATCAAGGGCATCGAGGCCGTCCTACCCAAAACATAGTTCAACTGATGAAAACTTCCTGAAGTGATCTTGGAAGCCGACGTTCGCACCAATGCCGTATTGTCGTCAGTGAACTTTTCCCCTTTTTCAATCCGCTTCGTCGTCGCGACAACAGGATGATAAATCTCAATATTCACCCTCAACGGGAGCACCTTCCCCAAGTGGCCGTTAATTTCTAATTCAGCTGTCAGCAAAACCGTCCCTTCGTACTTACCTGAAAACGTGGGCCGAAGCGTCGTCTTGATATCACCAGCTGGAAGCAAAATCTTTTTATTCGGACCCGTCATCTTCACGACAACATTCTCAGGCGATTCTTTAAGTTGCCGTAAAACAAACGCCTTAACCTCGGACAAAAGATCAGAAGGTGAAAATTTTTGACTTTTTGTTAAAACCTTTGATGCTCCCGAGCCCTCAAAGGAAAAATCGTTTAACGAATAACCTTCTCTCCGTAAAGTGACTTTAATATAATCTAGCGTTACCTTGATCGAATCCCCTGCTGGAGCGGCCTTGCCAATAGCCGTGCGGCGAACTCGTTCCAGGTTGCCGTTATTTTGGCCGATAAGATCTGCGACGTCTCCCAAACTCACCCGGGGGCCAACCACGGTGGCATTTTCCAGAAGCCGAACGATCAGCACTCCGCCGATAGCATTGCCATAAAACATCAGGCCAAAAAGCAATCCGGTTATCAGCTTAATTAAGCGTTTCATGCGGCTATAGAAGCATCAGGGAAACTGCTTCATGTTGGCGATATTGCTAAGCATGTTGTCTGATGTTGAAACCGCTTTTGAGTTCAACTCATAGGCGCGTTGAGCCACAATTAGATTGACCATCTCATCAACCACATCAACATTTGACGCCTCCAAAGATCCTTGTTCAATTTGAGCAAAGCCAGTCGAACCGGGCGTTCCCATAATGGCGTCACCCGACGCGGCGGTTTGCTGATAAAGATTCCCACCGATCGCTATCAATCCGGTCGGATTGATAAAACGCGCCAATTCAAGTTGGCCTATTTGGGAGGGTTGAGGATTCCCCGCGATTTCGGCCATTATCTGACCAGTCGCGGTGATTTTAATAGTCGCTGTGTCGCCTGGAATCTGAACCGGCGGGTCTAAAAAGTAGCCTGCCGAGGTCACAATACTTCCATTTCCATCTTGGGTAAATGAACCGTCACGCGTATAAGCGATCTGACCATTAGGGAGAGTCACTTGAAAGAAACTCTCTTCACCCTTGATCAAGATATCAAGCGGATTATTCGTGTTTTGAATGCTGCCTTCGCTAAAAATACGCTGGGTAGAGACCGGCTTCACGCCTTCACC
>CAYXYA010000091.1:0-7648 GCA_964469185.1 uncultured bacterium
CAGGTGGTGGGGTCATCGCAAGAGTTCCTTCGTTCTCTCGAACACTTCTTCCGGTCCCTTATCCCGTTTGAACACCCTCAAAAGCGCCTCGAAAACAGGGACCACCATCTCGTCCGCGATGGCTTTTTTAGCCATGAGCCCGATCCGCGCCTTGGAACCCAACCTTCCGCCCAACCAAAGCTGGTAGGCGAACCGCTGATCCTCGCCCACCTTGACCATGCCGCCCGAAAACCCGATATCGGCTCCCTGGTGCTGGGTACAGCTGTTGGGACAACCCGAAATGTGGATCTTGATGGGCTTGAGATCGGGGTCGTTCAAGGCCCGCTTTTCCTTGAGATGGTGCGACAGGCTGGCCGCCGCGCCCTGGGAACTGGTAATGGCCAGGGAGCAGAAACTGGTCCCGGGGCAGGATTGGATGTCCAGGATGGATCTCGCCCCAACGGATAACAGGCCCATTTTGTCAGCCAAATCTTCCAGCTCGTTCACGTGGGAACCGGGGACCCACTGACATTCCAGATTTTGTTCCTTCGTGATGAGCACTTGGCCGTGGCAGCCGGCGCGCGCCCACTGGCCCAACCGCCGGAAGTGGGAATGATGGATCTCGCCCAATGACACGAACAGCGGGACACGGTAGTGACCTTTTTGCCTCTGGAGTTCCACGCCCTCGGGAACGCGGTCCAGGACCGAGCCGCCCGGCGGGTCGAAATCGGGCCAGGATGCTGGAATGAAACCCTGAGGCAAGTCCTGATCGGCTTCGTGCATTTCGGGAAGGACTTTGCGGAATTCCTCCCGGAATTTTTCCAAGCCCCAAGTTTCCAACAAGAATTTTAGACGACCCTTGGCCGCGGAGGAGCGGTCGCCATGCGTCAGGTAAAGATGGGCCACCGCTTTTAAGGCGGGCAGCCCGTCATTTAGAGGAAGGAATTCTTCCAGAAGCCAGCCCAGTTTGGGAGTCACCCCCATGCTTCCACCCACATGAAGGGAAAACCCGATCTCTCCCCGCGTGTTCTTGACCGCGGAAAGGCCGATGTCGTTCACCAGGGAATGATTCTCACAGACGCCGCAGCCCGCCAGCGATACGTTCAAGCGTTTTGGCAGGCGGTGGTTGTAGTAGTCGGACCGCGTAACCACCATTTTCGCGATGGCTTCCGTCCAGGGCCTGGTGTCGAGCATCTCGTGGGGACAGCTGCCCGCGCAGGGGCTGGTAATGATGTTCCGAAAGGTGTGCCCGCAGGAAGACCGGGTGGTGAGACCCACTTCGGCGAGCTGTTGGAGGATCTCTGGGACTTGTTCGATGCGGACGGAGTGTAGCTCGATGTTTTGCCGGGTGGAAAGGTGCACGTAGCCGCTGGCGTAACGCTGGGCGATGTCGGCCACTCGCTCCATTTGGTCTGGGTTCAAACGGCCGCCGGTCACCCGGAAGCGCATCATGAAAAAACCCTCGTGCCTCTGGGCGCAGACACCATGCATCTTGAGGCGGTAATTATCGTCCTTGGGGATGGATCGGTAGCCTTCCCGAGCCAACTTTTCCAGGTCCACGTGAAGGCCTTCACGTTTGACTTTTTCAATATCGATCGCCGCCATAATCCTCCTCAAAGCCCCGCTATTGGATCTATCCTTAACTTAAAGCGTATTCTTCGCTCTCATTGGTGCGGATACGCACCGAATCAGTCACTGGGCAGATGAAGATCTTTCCATCGCCGATATCCCCCGTGCGGTTGGACCTCAAAAGCGCGTCCACCACCGCGTCCACTTTGGAATCCTCCACGACGATGGTCACCATCCATTTAGGAAGAAAACTGATGCCCCGCTCGTCCTCAATGTCCGCGCTGTAGCGCAAGCCGCGCTGCTTGCCGCGGCCATAGACCCGCTGGCGGGTGAATCCGGCGATGCCGATCTCCTCCAGCTTGACCAGCGTGTCCGGCCATTTGCCGGCCCTGATGATGGCGATGACTTCCTTGATCATGACGGCTCCGTTCCTTGCGTTAGTTGGGCCGCGCAGACTTTCAATTCCGGCATGCGGCTTACCGGGTCCAGGGTTTCCTGGGTCAAAAGATTCACCGAACGTTCCCCGCCCCAATGGAACGGCACGAAGAGCGTCGATTCTTCCTGATAAGGGTTGGATTTCCAGGAAAGCTGTATCTCGCCTCGGCGGGTCCTGATGTTCACTTTCCCCCCGGTCTTCAGGTCCAGACGTTGGGCCAACTTTTCGCTGACTTCCACGAAAGGCTCCGGCACGGCGTGACGCAGGGGTTCTATGCGCCGGGTTTGATTGCCCGAGAGGTAATGCTCCAAAACCCGTCCGGTCGTCAGACGGTAGGGATAGGCTTCGTCGGGCATTTCAGCGCTTTCGCGGTATTCCACCGCTTTCATCCGGGCTTTTCCGCCCGGGTGGGCGAAGGCTTTCTCGAAAAGCCGTGGAGTTCCGGGGTGATTGACGTCGGTGCAGGGCCAGAAGAGGCCCTTGTTGCGTTCCAGCTTGCTGTAAGACATGCCGCTGTAGTCGGCGCGGGAACCGGCGGTGATGTCCGCGAGTTCATTGAAAATGGCTTCCGAAGTGTGATGGGGAAAAAATTTACCCGCTCCCAATCTCTTCGCCAATTCCCCGATGACCCACCAGTCGGACTTCGTTTCTCCCGGCGCTTTCACGCCCGCGCGGCGCAAGACACAGCGGCCCTCGATATTCGTCATGGTGCCGTCCTCTTCGGCGAAGAGCGTGGCGGGAAAAACCACTTGGGCCGTTTTGCAGGTCTCCGAAAAGAAGAAGTCGGAAACCGCCAAGAAGGATAGCGAGGAAAGGGCTTTGTGCATTCGATTCCCGTTAGGCGCCGAAACCGCCGGGTTGGATCCTACGACCCACATGGCCTTGATCTGGCCCGAGTCGGCGGCCTGCAGGATCTCCTGCGCCGAAAGACCTTTGCGGGGAAGATCTTTTTCTTCCACTCCCCAAGCTTGGGCCACGACCTCCCGGTCTTTGGCATCCTCAATGGACCGATAGCCGGGAAGCTGGTCCGCTTTTTGGCCGTGCTCGCGTCCGCCCTGGCCGTTGCCCTGGCCCGTCAAGGTGCCGAACCCTCCGCCGGTCTTGCCCACTTGGCCCAAGACCAGCGCCAGGTTGATGAAAGCCTGTACGGTTTCCACACCTTTACTGTGCTGTTCCGCGCCGCGGCCCGTAAGGATCAACGAAGGTTTGAATCGGATAAGCCACTGGGCCGCCTGGCGTATCAGGAGATCGGGAACGCCCGTGATCTTTTCGCCCCATTGAGCGTTTAAATTCCCGGCGGATCCTAATACCGTTTCGAACCCCTCCACCCGCTGGTGGAGATATTTTTCGTCCAGGCCGCCCTCGGATACGATCTCTCCCAAAAGCGCCAGGGCCAGGGCCGAATCCGTTCCGGGTTTTGGCATGAGCTTCAGGTCCGCGATGTCGGATGTTTTGGAATTCCGCGGGTCCACCGTGATCAAGCGGGCGCCCAGCTTTTGCGCCTGTTTGAGGAAAACTTGGATCGGAGGGAGGCATTCGGCGACGTTGGCGCCGACCAGCAGGATGCAGCGGGACTCCAGAATATCCGAAAGGGGGAAATTCAAACCCCGGTCCACCCCAAAGGAGGCGTTCTGGGCCGCCGCGGCCGAAGACATGCAATAGCGACCGTTGTAATCAATGTTCCTGGTCTTGAGGGCGATGCGGGCGAACTTGCCCAGGAGATACACGGTTTCATTAGTGAGCGCTCCGCCGCCGAAGATGGCCGCCGAATCCACACCATGCTCGCGTTGGATCTTTTTCAGCTGGCCGGCGGTAAAATCCAAGGCCCGCTCCCAGGAAACTTCCTGGAAAGGACCTTCTTTTCCTTCTCGCATCAAGGGGCGGGTCAATCGGTCAGGGTGGTTGATCTGGTGGTGGGCGGTCTGACCTTTGATGCAGCTTAATCCGCGATTGGTTGGAAAATCCCGACGGCCCCAAACCTTGACCACCTGATTTTGGACGGTATCCACCCGCATCTTGAGCGCGCATTGAAGCGCGCAGTAACTGCAGTGGGTGTTGAAGCGGCTCAAACCTGGATCCCAACCCAAGACCGCCGGCTGCATGGAAAGCGTCATGGAAAACCTCGAAAATATCTTCTATCCTGCTACGAAAGCAAGACTTGTGCCAAAGTGATAGGGTGACGGGAACCGCCGCTTTTGGGGCCGAACACACAAAAATGTAGGAACGTTATGGGCGCGGATATCAAAACTGTTCGAAAGTTTTTTCGATCCCTTCTATCGTGAGGATCCATGGTCCCTTTTCAAAAACCTAAAACTTTGGCCGGTCGGTTAGCCCGCCTGGTTCCTTTCGGTATCGGACAAGTCAAACCCAAACATTTTCGAGACATGATCCGGGTACTGTGGGAGAACCGCGACAATTTACCTTATGCCTGGAAGGTGTTGACCCGGGGGGTGTGTGACGGCTGCGCCTTGGGAGTCGCCGGACTTCACGACTGGACGATGGATGGTGTTCATCTTTGCATGACCCGGTTGAACCTGCTTCGGCTAAATACCATGCCCGAGATGGACCTGAAGCTTTTGAACGATGTGGAAAAACTGTCCCGGCTTCCCAACGATCAACTCAGGCGTTTGGGCCGCCTGGCTTATCCGCTGCTCCGCCATCATGGCGATAAAGGTTTCCGGCGTATCTCCTGGGACGAAGCTCTGGAGCGGATCGGGCGTCGTCTGCGGGCTATCAGCTCCGACCGGATGGCTTTTTTTGTCACCTCTCGGGGAGTGACAAACGAGACTTACTATACGGCTCAGAAGGCCGCCCGTTTTTTGGGAACCAACAACGTGGATAACTCAGCGCGGCTTTGCCACTCACCCTCCACCGCCGCCATGAAGAGCGCTATCGGCCATGCCGCCACTACCTGCAGTTATAAGGACTTTTACAAGGCCGACCTCATCGTGTTTTTCGGCGCCAATCCGGCCAATGACCAGCCGGTCACGATGAAGTATCTGCATGAAGCCAAGCAGCGCGGCGCCAAGGTGGTCTTGGTCAATCCTTACTTGGAACCGGGCATGGAACGCTACTGGGCGCCTTCCACTCTTTCCAGCGCCCTTTTTGGAACCGACATGACCGACGCTTGGTTTCCCGTTTCACAGGGAGGCGATATCGCTTTTCTTTATGGGACCTTGAAGGTACTTTGCGAGAACGAGTGGGTGGATAAGGAGTTCCTCAAAGCTCACACTAGCGGGTTCGAGTCGTTGACGCAGAAAGCCGCTCGACTTCCTTGGGAAACCTTGGAAAAAAAATCGGGCTTGCCTGAATCCTCGATGCGGGAATTTGCCGAACTGATCCACCGATCCCCTAAAGGTATCCTGGTCTGGAGCATGGGCATCACCCAGCACGTTTTCGGCGCGGACGCGGTTTCCATGATCGTGAATCTGGGACTTTCCCAAGGTTACGTGGGACGGGAAGGCTGCGGTCTCATGCCCATCCGGGGACATTCGTCGGTGCAGGCCGGGGCCGAGATGGGCGCTTACTCGACCGCTTTTCCGGGGGGCAAATCCATCACGAGCGAGAACGCCCAGGAACTTTCAAAGATCTATGGCTTTCCCGTGTCCGACAAACCGGGTCTTTCCACTGTGGACATGGTGGAAGCCTGCGCGAGGGGCGAACTTGACGCGCTTTATTGTCTGGGCGGGAATTTCCTGGGCACCCTGCCGGAACCGAAATACGTGCGTGAGGCTTTAGCCAAAGTCCCTTTGCGCGTGCACCAGGACATCATCCTGACCGATCAGATGTTGATCGAAGGAGAAGAAGTGATCCTGCTTCCGGCTCAAACTCGTTATGAGCAGGAAGGCGGAGGCATTGAAACCTCCACGGAGCGGCGGGTCATGTTCAGCCCGCAGATCGAACGCCAAGTGGGAGAGGCCCGCGCCCAGCGGAAAATACTGCTTCAAATAGCGGCCGCCGCTTATCCCGAAAAAGCGCATCTTTTGGGTTGTGGAAGCGCCCAGGAGATCCGCGAGGAGATCGCCCGGGTCGTTCCTCTTTACGAGGGTGTGGAAAAATTTTCCAAGACCGGCGACGCTTTCCAATATGGCGAGCCGCACTTATGCGTCGATGGGAAATTCGCGACTTCGGACGGCAGAGCCCATTTCAAGACGGTGGATATGCCGGATACGGCCAAAAAAGAGGGGGAATTCGAGCTTTCCACCCGGCGCGGCAAGCAGTTCAACTCGATCGTTTACGCGGAGGTGGATCCCTTGAACGACGCCCCCCGTGACGCGGTCCTCATGAACGGCGAGGATGCTGGAAGGCTCCATTTAAAGCAAGGCGATCAGGTGGAATTGGTGAGCAGCTGCGGCCGGATGGTCTGCAGGGTGTGGGTTTCGCCGATCGCGCAGGAGAATCTTCAGGTGCATTGGCCCGAAGGGAACGTCCTCATTCCCCGAGGCCTGGTGGACGCGGGCGGCGGTGTGCCCGATTACAACACTCGTGTGCGGGTAGAGATCCCGGTTCCTGTTGGAAAAACATGAAGCCTAGTGCATCGGTCAAGATCCTTAAGTGGAAGTCCGGTCACAAGCGGATCGTTCCCGACGAAGTGGCCAGCGAGGAACCGCTGGAAATCCGTGTCAACGGCAAGAGTATTTCAGTGATGATGCGTACGCCGGGGCAGGATACGGAACTGGCCGCGGGGTTTCTTTACACCGAAGGTTTAATACATTCTCCCCGGGATATCGCCGACATTGTTGGCTGTCAAAATCCCAAGAGCGAACTGGATGAAAACACTATCAACGTGTTCCTCGCACCCTCGTTCCTTCATCGATTGGAGAATCGAAAGAATCGTCTCGACCGATGCGGGCTCAACCCGATCGTGGACCAATTCTCCGTAGATGATCCGATTGAGTGTTTTTTGTTCGTCTCCATTCGGTTGGAGCGGGTCGATTCCCGCCTGCGACAGCGGACCATCGAAGAGTTTGCTTTCCATGGTGAAACCGACGCCGAGCACCGCCACGCGTTCCCAGTTTCTCCTTCTGCATTCCTCAACTGTCAGTTGCACCAGATTCAGCACGGGGATCGGAGACTTCTCCTGAATCTCTGCGATCGCGATGTATGCGGAATTGGCGGGAATGATCGCAAAATCTGCTCCGTGCTCGGTCAATGTTCGGATTCCTTTGAGGATGATCTTTGCGACCCCATTCCGGTCTCCCCGTCGCTGTGCCGCGACGAATTCCTCGAAGGGGATGTACTCTGGGCCGATTATGCGATCGGTTTCTCCGCTCTTCGTGAGGGTACTTCTGATCGCCTCCGCACAGAGCTCCGCCCCCGGCTTACTCACGCCCACGATGCCGATGCGTTTGAGAGCAGCTTCCATGGTCACGGAGATTTCTTCGCAAGCGCCTCCTCAATCCTGCCGCGCAGGTCCGCGTACGTCGGGAGCCCGATGGCTTTCTCTCCGTTGAGAAAGAACGTCGGGACCTCGGTCACGCCCAGGCTCGCAGGCAGGCTCGCCTCCTCCGCCGTCACGAGCCGTGTGGCGTTCGCGTCCAAGCACGCACGGAATTCCTTCTCATTCAGGTGCAGTTCCCGCGCGCGCAGGAGAAGAGTCGCATCGTCCGTTGCGCCGCGCTCAAAGAGCATCTGATGCATCAGGAGGCCCTTGCCTTGCCGTGC